>JBFKMA010000028.1:0-12744 GCA_041630175.1 Albidovulum sp. | reverse complement strand
TCCATGATCCCGGCACGTTCACGCACCGCGCGGACCTCGGCGCCGACGATATCGTGCAGCCTGGTGCGGCGGAAGCCGTAGATGTCCTTCGCCTCGGTCCCGTCCGGCGCGAACCAGCGCGGGCGCTCGTGGCCGTAGACCTCCTCGAACACCGCGCCTTCGGCCTTGAGGTCCTCGTAGAGCGCCGAGGGCTTGATCGGCCGGCCTTCGAGCCGGTTGAAATGCGGGAAGGGAATCTCGTGGCGCAGAAGGTAATCCTCCTTCGCCTTGGTGATCTGGTAGGTCTGGTCCGCATAAGGCCCGAACCGGCGCGGGTCGAATTCACGCATGTTGATGTCGGCAGCGCCATGAACCATCCAGCGCGCCAGTTCCCGCGTCAGGCCCGGCCCCCAGCCGATGCCGATCTGGGTGCCGCAGCAGCACCAGTAGTTCTTCAACCCCGGTGCCGGGCCGATCAGGGGGTTGCCGTCGGGCGGATGCGAGATCGCGCCATGCACCTCGCGGGTGATGCCGATCTCGGCGAGGATCGGCATCCGGTCCATCGCGTTCTCGAGCCAGAGCATGATGCGGTCATAGTCCGGCTCGAAGAGCTCGTTCTCCGCCTCCCAGGGGCAGTGATCCTCCCAGACGGTGTTCGGGTTGGCCTTCTCGTAGATGCCAATGAGGCCCTTCTTCTGCTCCATGCGGATATAGCCGGAGACGAGCCGGTCGTCGCGCACCACCGGCAGTTCCTTGTCGAGTGCAAGGAACTCCGGCACCGTGTCGGTGATGAGGTAGTGATGCGTCATCGAGGTCGCGGGCAGGTCGTAGCCCGACCAGAGCGCCACCTGCCGGGCATAGGTGCCGCCGGCGTTGACGACATGCTCGCAGGTGATGTCGCCCTGCTCGGTCTCCACGAGCCACTCGCCGTTCGGCTGCTGGGTCACGTTCGTCGCCCGGCAGCGGCGGACGATCTTCACGCCGAGTTGCCGCGCGCCCTTGGCGAGCGCGAAGGCGGCGCCGGCCGGGTCGACATGGCCATCATCGGGCGTGTGCAGCGCCGCCTTGACGCCGTCGAGATTGTAGAACGGGTGCAGTTCGCGGATCCGCTCCGGCCCGACGATCTCCATCGGGAAGCCGAGCCCCTTGCCGACCGAGATCGTCTGGTGCAGCCAGTCGAGCTCGTCGTCCGTATAGGCGAGCCTTAGCGAGCCGCAGCCGTGCCAGGTCACCGACTGCCCGGTTTCGGCCTCCAACACCTTCGAGTAGAGGTCGATGTTGTAGCCCACGCATTTGCCGAGCGCGAAGCTCGAGGTCGAATGGGTGATCTGCCCCGCCGCATGCCAGGTGGAGCCGGAGGTCAGCTCGGCCTTTTCCAAAAGGACGACATCCGTCCAGCCCTCATGCGCGAGGTGATAGGCGAGGCCGCAGCCCATGATCCCGCCGCCGATGATCACCACGCGGGCCTGCGCGGGCAGAGCTTTTTCCGACATTGAAATTTTCCCGAATGAGAGTCGCGTTTTCTCTCGACAGGCTAATCGCACAAATATACCATCGTCAACCATGAATGGCACAGATGTATCACGTACCGTCCTGACCCGCCTCACCGAGGAGTGGGACGCGCTCACGCCCGAGGCGCAGAAGGCCGCGCGCTACGTGCTGGAAAACCCGCAGGACGTGGGCGTCTCCACCGTGCGCGAGATCGCCGAGGCGGCGAACGTCAAGCCCAACACGATCGTGCGCATGGCCCGCCAGGTCGGCTTCGAGGGCTACGAGGATTTCCGCGCGCCCTTCCGCGAGGCGATTCGCCGCGGCGCGGCGGGCTTTCCGGACCGGGCGCGCTGGCTGCAGGACGTCTCGAAGAAGGGCGCGCTCGGCGGGCTCTATGCCGAGATGGTCGGCGCGGCGATCCGCAATATCGAGGAAACCTTCGCGGGCATCGACGAGGCCGCGCTCAAGGCCGCCGGAGAGGCGATCTGGGCGTCGCGCAGCGTCTACACGCTCGGCGTCGGCGTCAACAACGCCAATGCGCGCAACTTCACCTACCTCGCCTCCACCGGCATGGTGCAGTTCCACGCGATCCCGCAGGCGGGCTCCAACCCCGCCGACGACATCGCCTGGGCGGATGGGCGCGACGTGCTGATCGCGATCACCTGCCGCCCCTACCGCACCGAGGTCGTCGACACCGTCCGGATCGCCCGCGAACAGGGGATGACCGTCATCGCCATCTCCGACAGTCCGGCGAGCCCGATCGTCATGGCCGCGCAGCACCGCTTCGTCGTTGCGCGGACACACCGCAATTCTTCCCCTCGTCGGTCTCGACGATCGCGCTTCTCGAAACGCTCCTGAGCTTCGTGATCGCGGTCGCCAGCCCCGAGATCGTCGAGCGGGTCGAGAAGTTCCACAAACGCCGGCACCAGCTCGGCCTTTATCTGGAGGATCGCGAATGAACGCTCCGCTCATTCATTCGTTGGACGCGCGCTACTACACCGACCCCGCGATCTTCGCGGCCGAGATGAAGGGCCTTCTCGCCCGGACCTGGCAGTTCGCGGGGCACGAAAGCCAGGTGCGCAACATGGGCGACTACTTCGCCTTCGAGATCGCCGGAGAGAGCCTCTTCTGCATCCGCGGCCGCGATGGCGATCTGCGCACCTTCTACAACGTCTGCCAGCACCGCGCGCACCAGATGGTCGAGGGCTCCGGCACCACGCGCGTCGTCGTCTGCCCCTACCACGCCTGGACCTACGAGCTTTCGGGCGAGCTGCGCGCGGGGCCGAACATCAAATCGGTGCCGGGCTTCGACCGCTCCAAGATCTGCCTGACGCCGGTGCGCACCGAGGTCTTCAACGGCTTCATCTTCGTGAACCTCGACCCCGACGCCGCGCCGATGGACGAGTGGTATCCGGGCGTCCGCGAGGAGCTTGCGGAATACGTGCCGCATATCGCCATGCTGGAGCCCCTGGATTGGGTCGAGATCCCCGAGAAATGCAACTGGAAGGTCTCGGTCGAGAACTATTCCGAATGCTACCACTGCCCGATGAACCACCCGAACTTCGCCACCGGCGTGATCAAGCCCGAGACCTACGACATCCAGCCGATGAACAACGGCTACGTTTTGCGCCATACGACCGAGTGCCAGGACCTCTCCAAGATGACCTATCCGGTCGACCTCTCGGTGCCGCATGGCGGCGAATACCGGTCGTTCTTCCTATGGCCGATGTTCTCGTTCCAGGTCTATCCTGGCAACGTCCTGAACACCTATCACTGGCGCGCCCATGACGTGGACAACTGCACGGTCTGGCGCGGCTGGTACACGCCCGGCGGCGTCGACAGCGAGGTGGTGCGGCGGCTGGCGATCCAGGACCGCGCGACCACGGTCGAGGAAGACATCCGGCTCGTCGAGAGCGTCCACAAGGGCCTCAGGAGCCGCGGCTACCGGCCCGGCCCCTTGGTGCTCGACCCCGCCTGCGGGGTGAATTCCGAGCATTCGATCCGGACGCTCCAGCAATGGATGCGCGAGGCGGTCGATGCGTGACGTGGCGCCCTACTGGCAGAACTGGATCGACGGCGAATGGGCCGACGGCGGCGCCGGCCGGATCGAGGTCACCGATCCGGGCACGGGCGAGAAACTGGCAGAGCAGGCGCTGGCCGACGCCGCCGATGTCGACCGCGCGGTTCAGGCGGCGAGGGCGGTGCATGAAAGCGGCGCGCTTTCCGACCTCCGTCCGGTGGAGCGCGGACGGATGGTTCAGGCGATGGGGCGCTACCTCATCGAGAACATCGACGAGATCGCGCCGCTGCTGACGCTGGAACAGGGCAAGCCCCTGTGGGAGGCGCGGATCGAGGTCCGGGGCGCCGCGCGCTATTTCGAATATTACGGCAACCAGGCCGAGACCGTCGAAGGCCGCTCTATCCCGCTTGGGGCCGGCTATTTCGACTTCACCACGCACGAGCCCTTCGGCGTCTCGGCGCAGATCATCCCCTGGAACTATCCCCTCGAGATGACCGCCCGGTCGCTTTCGGCCGCCCTGGCCACCGGCAATGCCTGCGTGATCAAGACGCCGGAACTGACGCCGCTGACCAATGCCTGGATCGCGCGGGCGGCCGAGGCGGCGGGGCTGCCCGCCGGCGCGGTCAACGTGATCTGCGGATTCGGGCGCGAGGCCGGTGCCGCGCTCTCCTCCCACCCGCTGGTCAACCAGATCGTCTTCACCGGCTCGGTCCCGACCGGCATCGCCATCGCCACCGCGGCGGCGCAGAACGTGGTGCCCTGCGTGCTGGAGCTTGGCGGCAAGTCCGCCGCCATCGTCCATGATGACGCCGATCTCGACGCCTTCCTGTCGGACGTGCGCTGGGGCATCTTCTACAACGCCGGCCAGGTCTGCTCGGCGATGAGCCGGGTGATCGCCTCCGAACGCATCCATGACGAGCTTGTCGACCGCATCTTCGGGCTCGCGCGGTCGCTCCAGGTCGGCCCCGGCATCGACCAGCCGGACTTCGGCCCGACCATGGGCGCGATGGTCTCCGAGGCCCAGCGCGACCGCGCCGAGGGCATGGTCCGCGCCGCCGAAGGAGAGGGCGCCACCGTCGCCGCCGGCGGGCGCAAGCTCAACCGTCCCGGCGCCTTCCTTGAGCCGACCGTGCTGACCGGCGTCAGCCCCGAGATGACCATCGCCCGGAACGAGGTCTTCGGCCCGGTCCTCTCGGTGCTGAAGTTCCGCAGCGACGACGAGGCGATCGCCATCGCCAATGCCACCGACTACGGCCTCGTCGGCGGCGTCTTCACCCGCGACCTCGACCGCGCCACCCGGGCCGCACGGAAGATCCGCGCCGGGCAGGTCTTCGTCAACGAATGGTATGCCGGCGGGGTGGAGACTCCGTTCGGCGGTTACGGCAAATCCGGCTATGGTCGCGAGAAGGGCCGCGAGGCGCTCTGGAACTATGTCCGGACCAAGAACGTCGCGATCCGGCTGCGGTGACACTGGGAGGCGGCCATGGACTACACGCTCTACTACTGGCCGATCCCCTTCCGGGGCCATTTCGTGCGCTACGTCCTGGCCCATGCCGGCGCGACATGGGCCGAGGCGGAGATGTCGGAACTGCAGCGGCTGAAGGCCCTGCCGGTCGGCAAGCAGCCCCTGCCCTTCATGGCGCCGCCCTTCCTGCACGATCATGCAGCCGGGCTATGGCTGGCGCAGATGCCGGCGATCCTCGCCTATCTCGGCGGCAAACACGGGCTTTTGCCCAAAGATCCCGCCCGTCTGGCCCTGACCCACAAGCTGATCGGCGACGCGAACGACGTCCTGGAGGAGATCACCCGCAACGGCGGCCGGGCAATGTGGACGCGGCCGGACTGGGCCGATTTCGCGGCGACGCGGCTGCCGCGCTGGATGGAGATCTTCGAGGAGACCGGGCGCCGCCACGGGCTCAGCCCCGAGGCCGGCACGATGCTCGGCACCGAGGCGCCGGGCCTCGCCGACCTCGTGACCGCCGCGCTCTGGCACACGATGGGCGCGAAGCTGGCGCCGCTCGGCGCGATGCTCCGCGAGCGTGCGCGCGGCATCGCGGCGCTGTCCGACCGCATCGCCGCTACCCCGGCCATCGCCGCGATGCGCGCCCGCGAGGATGCGCGGATGGGGGCGCTTTACTGCGGCGGTCAGATCGAGACGTCGCTGCAGGCCATGCTGGACGACACGAATCAAGGGAAATGAGGGATCGGGATGAGCACCTTTGACGAAGACCTGTTCGAGAAGGGCCTCGCCCAGCGCAAGGCCACGCTCGGCGCCGACTATGTCGAGAAGAACCTCGCCGCGGCCGACGACTTCACCCGGCCCTTCCAGGAGGCGATGACCGCCTGGTGCTGGGGCTTCGGCTGGGGCGACGCGGTGATCGACGCCAAGACCCGCTCGATGATGAACCTCGCGATGATCGGCGCGCTCGGCAAGATGCACGAATGGGAAATCCACTGCCGCGGCGCGATCAACAACGGCGTCACCAAGGAGGAGATCCGCGCCATCATCCATGTCGTCGGCATCTATTGCGGCGTGCCGCAGGCGCTCGAATGCTTCCGCGTGGCCAGGAAGGTGCTCGAGGCCGGGTGACCACGGCGCAGCGGACCGGTCCCGCCCTGCGAAGGGCGCGAGGCGCCCGGTAGGACGCGACCCGATCCTTCACGCCAGCGGAAGGGCGAATCCACGGGATTCGGCACGAATGCCGCCCACGCGGACAATCGGGCGGAGCATGTCCCGCGGCCGCGCTCTGGCTGCGGGGCGCGGCCGAACGCCGCCGGGCCGATTCATCGCGTGCAGCCGAGAGCGCCGGCAAAAACGCATTTCGTCAGGGATTTACCGAAGGCGGCGCCGCAACCAAGGCGGCGTCGAGCGTCGAGATATCCGGGACGTTTCGGGAATATGAAGTGGTGGCTAGGGGCGGACTTGAACCGCCGACCCCATGATTATGAGTCATGTGCTCTAACCAGCTGAGCTACCTAGCCACTTGCGCGGGCTAGGTATGCCACCCCCCGCGCCCCGTCAAGGCCGAATCGGCGGCCCTCACCGACGATAGTGATCGCGATACCATTCCACGAAGGCGGCCATGCCGGTGCGGATATCGGTTTGCGGCCGGTACCCGGTCAGGCGCCTCAGAAGCGCGTTGTCGGCCCAGGTCGCCGGCACGTCGCCCTTCTGCATCTCCATGAGGTTGCGCTTCGCCTTCTTGCCCGTCGCCGCCTCGATCGCCGCGATGAAATCGCCGAGCGCAACCTTCTCGCCATTGCCGATATTCACCACCCGCCAGGGCGCCACCGGCGACAGGCTGTCGCCGGCCGCGATCTCCTCCGGCGCGCCCGGCCGCACCGGAACCGCGTCGATCAGGAGCCGGATCGCGCGCACCAGGTCGGTCACGTAGGTGAAGTCGCGGTACATGTTGCCGTGGCCGTAGACGTCGATCGGCTCGCCCGCGAGGATCGCCTTGGTGAACTTGAACGGCGCCATGTCGGGCCGTCCCCAGGGCCCGTAGACCGTGAAGAACCGGAAGCAGGTCGTCGGCACGTTCCACAGATGCGCCCAGGAATGCGAAAGCGCCTCGGTCGCCTTCTTGGTCGCGGCGTAGAGCGAGACCTGGGTGTCGACCTTGTCGGTCTCGCGGTAGGGCATCTCGGTATTGGCGCCGTAGACCGACGAGGTCGAGGCGATGAGCAGGTGCCTGACGCCCAGGTCGCGCGCCGCCTCCATCACGTTGAACGTGCCGTCGATGTTCGACGACAGGTAGCTCCGCGGCGCCTCGAGGCTGTAACGCACCCCGGCCTGCGCGGCGAGATGGACGACGACGTCGGGCCTGAAGGCGGCCATGTCGGCGGCCAGCGCCTCGTGGTCCTCCAGCATGCATTCGGTGAAGGCGAAGCCCGGATTTTGCTGCAGCACCGCCAGCCGCGACCGCTTCAGCGCGACGTCGTAATACTCGGTCATCCCGTCCATGCCGTGAACGCGGATCCCCTCGTCGATGAGGAGCTTCGCTAGGTGGAAGCCGATGAACCCCGCCACCCCGGTGATGTAGACGCGCATGCCGCCCTCCAAGCCAAGCCGTGCGATGAATAGCCGCTTCGACGGCGAGGGCCAAGGCCGGGCATCGCCAAATGCCGCGACGCAGGATAGGGAGGGGCGGAAAGGAGGCCCGATGCAGCCGCAGATACCGCTCACCCGCGACCTCGTCCTCATCGGCGGCGGCCATGCCCATGCGCTGGTGCTGCACATGTGGGCAATGCGGCCGCTGCCCGGCGTGCGGCTGACGCTGATCAATCCGGCCCCCACGGCCGCCTATTCCGGCATGCTGCCTGGCCATATCGCCGGCCATTACGCGCGCGAGGAGCTGCAGATCGACCTCGTCCGCCTCGCCCGCCATGCCGGCGCGCGGCTGATCCTCGGCCGCGCCACCGGCATCGACCGCGAGGCGCGCCGCGTGATCGTGCCCGGCCGCCCGGATGTGGCCTACGACATCGCCTCGATCGACATCGGCGTCACCGCCGAGATGCCGTCACTGCCCGGATTTGCCGAACACGCGGCGCCCGCGAAGCCGCTCGACGCCTTCGCCGACCGCTGGGAGGCCCATGTGGAGCGCGTCCGGACCGGGGCAACCGCGCCGCGCGTGGCGGTGGTCGGCGCCGGCGTGGCCGGCGTCGAGCTCGCGCTCGCCGCACGGCACCGGCTGGGCGACGCGGCCGAGATCACGGTGATCGAACGGGCGCGGGCGCTGTCGGCGCTTGGGCCCGGCGCCAACCGCGCGCTCCGGGCGCATCTCGACCGCGCGCGGATCACGCTCATCGAGGGGATGGCGGCGGCCGCGGTCGGGCCTGCGGGCGTAGAGCTCGCCGACGGGCAGCTGGTGCCGGCCGCCTTCGTAATCGGCACCGCGGCGGCACGGTCGCAGGGCTGGCTCGGCACGACCGGGCTCGCGCTCCACGACGGTTTCGTCTCGGTCGATCCGACGCTGCGCACGCTGTCGGACGACGCGATCTTCGCGGCCGGCGACATCGCCCATCTGGGCTTCGCGCCGCGCCCCAAGGCTGGGGTCTTCGCGGTCAGACAGGCGCCGGTTCTGCTGCACAACCTCACGGTGGCGCTGACCGGGGCCGGGCGGATGCGGCGCTTCCGGCCGCAGGCGGACTACCTGAAGCTCGTCTCGACCGGCTTCAAGGGCGCGGTCGCCGACAAGTGGGGCCTGCCCTTGGACGGCGCCTGGCTCTGGCGCTGGAAGGACCGCATCGACCGCAAATTCATGCGCATGTTCCACGAGCTGCCGTCAATGACGCCGCCGCCCCTGCCCCGGACCCTCGCCGCCGGCGTGCGCGAGGAGCTGGGCCGCGGCAAGCCCCTGTGCGGCGGCTGCGGCGCCAAGGTCGGGCAGGGCGACCTGAGGGCCGCGCTCGCCGGCCTGCCGCAGCCGGCCCGGCCCGACGTCCTGTCGGGCCCCGGCGACGACGCGGCGGTGCTGACGCATGGCAAGGGGCACCAGGTCATCACCACCGACCATGTCCGCGCCTTCACAGAGGACCCGTACCTCTTGGCGAAGATCACCGCGATCCACGCGATGGGCGACATCTGGTCGATGGGCGCGCGGCCGCAGGCGGCGCTCGCGCAGGTGATCCTGCCGCGCATGAGTCCGCGGCTGCTGGCCGAGACGCTGCGCGAGATCATGACGGCGGCGGCCGAGGCCTTCGGGGCCGAGGGCGCCGATGTCGTCGGCGGTCATACCAGCCTCGGCGCGGAACTGACGGTCGGCTTCACGGTCACCGGGCTTGCCGCCAGCGGAGCGGTGCTCCAGGGCGGCGCGCGGCCCGGCGACTGGCTGATCCTCACCAAACCGATCGGCACCGGCGTGATCCTCGCCGCCGAGATGGCCCGCTCCGCGCCGGGGGAAGTCGTCGCGGCGGCACTGGGGTCGATGGCACGGCCTCAGGGCGCGGCGGCGCGCATCCTCGGACCCGAGGCCCATGCGATGACCGACATCACCGGCTTCGGCCTCGCCGGCCACCTGATGACGATGCTCGAAGCCTCGGGCACGGCGGCGCGGATATCGCTCGCGTATGTGCCGGTCCTCGGCGGCGCCGAGGCGCTCTCGGCGGCGGGCCACGGATCGACGCTCCTGCCCGCAAACCGCGCGGTCATGGCGCGGATGTTCCTGACCGAGGGCCCCCGGGCCGATCTCCTCTTCGACCCGCAGACTGCGGGCGGGCTACTGGCCGCGGTCCCGGCCGATGCGGCGCCGGACCTCGTCCGCCGGCTGCGCGCGGCGGGCGAGGCCCCGGCGATCATCGGCGAGGTAACCGAGGGCCCGGCCTTTCTCACCGTCGAGGACTGAACCGGCTCAATCGCAGGAGCCGCCCTCAGCTTCCACTTGGGTAAAATATCCCCGCCGGAGGCATCCGCCGCTCTCAGCCGCGACCGGCCGGAGCGAGGGCGCGCACGGCGTTGGCCACCCGCGCGGCAAGCTCGCCGAGCGCCTCGGGCGTCAGCGCGTTAGCCTCCACCACCCTTTCGCGCTCCGGCGTGAAGCGGGCGCGGTGCTTTTCGTAGCGAGGGTCGTAATGCGCCTCCATCAGCCCGCGCGCGAGCGTCACGAAATCGCCCGCCTCGGCAAGCCCGAGCCAGTCGGTGATCGTCTCTGCCGGGTGCAGTTCCCTGAGCCGACCGACCACGTCGATGAGCCGCGCCCGGTCGGCGGTCACGTCGGCATAGGCCCGCGCCAGATAGGCCGCCCGTGCCGCGAGCGGGGCGGCGATCCTGACCCGGGGGGCCGCGCACATCGCCGCCCAGAGCTGCTTCGGCACCACGAGATTGCCGACCCGCGAGCTTTCGGCCTCCACCACCACCGGACGCGAAGGATCGAGCGCCGCGAGCGCCGTGGCGAGCCGGCCCTCGAAGGCCTTCTGTGCGGGCTGGCCGCCGGGCCGGTCGCCGAAGAGCGAGCCGCGGTGATTGGCGAGGCCTTCGAGGTCGATGGTCTGCAGGCCCTGCCCTTCCAGGAGCCCGAGGAGCTCGGTCTTGGCCGAGCCGGTATTGCCGTCGAGCACCACCACCGGCGCCCGCACGGGGCGATCCTGCAATTCCTCGACCACCAGCTTGCGCCACGCCTTGTAGCCGCCCTCGATGAGTTCCACGCGCCAGCCGACCTGAGCGAGGATCGTGGCGAAGGAACCCGACCGCTGGCCGCCGCGCCAGCAATAGATGAGCGGCCGCCAGCCGCCGGGCAGGTCGGCCAGAGGCCCTTCGAGATGCCGCGCGGCGTTCCGCGCGACCAGCGCCGCGCCGACCTTGCGCGCCAGGAACGACGATTCCTGCTTGTAGATCGTGCCGACGCGGGCGCGTTCGTCATCGTCGAGGACCGGCAGGTTGATCGCGCCGGGCAGGTGGTCCCCGGCGTATTCCTCGGGCGAGCGTACGTCGATGACCGCGTCGAAATCGAACGCGGCGACCTGGGCGAGGGAGGTGAGCTTCAGCGCCATGGCCCCTCATAGCGCCCGGCGCGCCGGGCCGAAAGGGGCGCGGCACGCGATCCTGTGATCCGCCGGCGCAAACTGCCCCTCGACGCGGCCCGGCCGCACCGCCCATAATCGTCTGGACGGCCGCGCGGAGGTCCGGTCCTGCCCGGGAATCCGGCCCCTGCCAGACCGGATCGCGCCCGCATGGCACGGATTCCGTGAGCCCGGCCTCCCGAGAGATTGAGCGAAATCAAGGACGATGCATGGTGCACAGGGATCATAGGCCGCCAAAGGATGCCCGATGAGCGATGCCGTCTTCAGATTGACCGGGGTGACCAAGGTCTACGATACCGGCAAGGTCAAGGTCCGCGCACTGGACGGCGTGGACCTCGAGCTTTACGAGCACGAGCTCACCGTCCTGCTCGGCCCGTCGGGCTCCGGCAAGTCCACGCTGCTAAACATACTCGGCGGACTCGATGCCGCGACGTCGGGGCAGGTCTGGTTCCGCGACCGCGACCTGACCGCGATGCGCGACCGCGAACTCACGCGCTATCGCCGCAACCATGTCGGCTTCGTCTTCCAGTTCTACAATCTCGTCGCCTCGCTGACCGCGCGCGAGAACGTGCAGCTCGTCACCGACGTCTCGACGGACCCGATGCGGCCGGCCGAGGCGCTGGCGCTCGTCGGTCTCGAACCCCGGCTCGACCATTTCCCGGCCGAGCTTTCGGGCGGCGAGCAGCAGCGTGTCGCCATCGCCCGCGCCATCGCCAAGCGGCCCGACGTGCTTTTGTGCGACGAGCCGACCGGTGCCCTGGACAGCAAGACCGGCGTGCAGGTGCTCGAGGCCCTGAAACGGGTCAACGACGAGCTCGGCACCGCGACGATCCTGATCACGCACAACGCGATGATCCGCAAGATGGCGCATCGCGTGCTGCGCTTCCAGGACGGCCGCATCGGCGCCGTCGAGGTCAACGAGTCCCGGCTTCAGCCATCGGAGATCGAATGGTGATGCACGCGCTCGACCGCAAGCTTCTGCGCGATTTCGTCCGGCTCTGGGCCCAGGCGCTGGCCGTGGCGCTGGTGCTCGCCTGCGGGGTGGCCGCCCTTCTCACCTCGTTCGGCATGTATCGCGCCTTGGGCGACAGCCGCGACGCCTATTACGAGAGGAACCGCTTCGCCGATCTCTGGGCACCGGCCCGCCGCGCGCCCATGTCGCTCCTGCCCGAGATCGCCGCGATCCCCGGCATCCGCAACGTCGAGGCGCGGACCGAGGGCATGGTCACCCTCGACCTGCCCGACCGGGTCGAGACCGCCGTCGGCCAGATCCTGTCGCTGCCCGCCGCGGGCGATCCCGTCCTGAACCTGCCGATGCTCCGCTCGGGCCGCCTGCCCGACCCCGATGCCGAGGCCGAGGTCGCGGTCAGCGAACCCTTCGCGCTCGCCAACGGCTACCGGCCGGGCGACAGGTTCTTCGCCAATCTCAACGGCACAAGGCGGGAACTCACGATCACCGGCACGCTCCTGTCGCCCGAGTTCATCTATGCGCTCGGCCCCGGCGCGCTGATGCCCGACAAGGAGGGCTTCGCGGTGATCTGGATGCCCGAACGCGCGGTCGCCGCCGCCTTCGACATGGAGGGCGCCTTCAACAGCGTGACGATCGGCCTCTACGCGGGCGCGAGCGAGGCCGAGGTCATCGACCGACTCGACGCGCTTCTGGAGCGCTATGGCGGCACCGGCGCCTATGGCCGCGACCGGCAGATCTCCGACAGCTTCGTCACCGCCGAACTCAG
>JBFKMA010000027.1:0-12773 GCA_041630175.1 Albidovulum sp. | reverse complement strand
GCGGTGCTGGGCGCGCCGATCTCGACCACGCTCATCGTCTTCGAACTGACCGGCGACTGGGAGACCGGGCTCGCGGTGATGACGGCGGTGTCGCTGTCGACCGCGCTCGCCTCGCGGCTCGTCGACCGGTCGTTCTTCCTCACCCAGCTCGAACGCCGCGGCGTGCATCTCGCGGCGGGGCCGCAGGCCTACCTCGCCGAGACGATCCGCCTCGCGACGATCCTCAGGCCGATGGATCACCGCCGCGCGGCGCCCGAGGCCGCGTGCCGGGCGCTGATCGAGGAGGGCGTGGTCCTCGGCGAACACCAGACCCTCGAGGCGGCGCTGCGGCTGTTCGAGAGGACCGGCACGGATTTCCTGCCGATCACCCGCAAGGGCGCGGCCGGGGACGAGCCCGACCTCGCGGGGGCGGTGTTCCAGACCGATGCGCTGCGCGCCTATGCCCGCGCGCTCGCCGAGACGGCGGCGGAGGAGCATAGCTGACGGGGGGCGGAGTTCGGGCCTCGGGGCAGGCCCGTCTCAGAGCCGTTCGACCGTCACCCTGTCGGGGTGGAAGGCGAGATGGCCGGCGATCGCCTCCAGGCCCGGCCCCGGGCTTTCGTAGCTCCAGGCGGCATCGGCGATCGGGCCGCTCTTCGCGACGATCGTGTAGTAGCTCGCGGTGCCCTTGTGCGACGAGACGGTCTGCTTGTCGCTCCGGTCGAGGAAGGCCATGGCGATGTCGTCGCGCGGGAAGTAGATCACCGGCGCGTGGCCTTCCTCGGTGAACTCCAGCGCCCGCTTCGTCTCGCCGATCACCGCGCCGCCGGCGCGCACCACCCAGGTGCCCTCCGCCGCGTTGATCCGGATATCGTCTGCCATCTCGCACCTCCAACTGGCCCCTTCGGGGCGCACCTTCGCCGAACAGTCTTTCAGGAATGTGTCAGACCGGCTTCGTCGCCGCGGCGAGCCAGTCGCGCGCGGGCGCCGAGACGCGCGGGCCGATCCGCTCCGCCACCTCGGCGTGGTAGGCATTGAGCCACGCCCGCTCGGCCTCGGTCAAGACGCCTGCGTCAATGAGCCGCCGGTCGATCGGCGCGAAGGTCAGCGTGCGGAAGCGCAGCATCTTGCGATGCGCGTCGCCGCCGGGCAGGTCGGGCGCTTCCTCGACCAGCACCAGGTTCTCGATCCGGATCCCGAAGGCGCCCTCGCGGTAGTAGCCGGGTTCGTTCGAGAGGATCATCCCCGGCTCGAGCGGCACGTCCCCGGTCCGCGAGAGCCGCTGCGGCCCTTCATGCACCGAGAGGTAGCATCCCACGCCGTGGCCGGTGCCGTGGTCGTAATCCTGCCCGGCGAGCCAGAGATTGTAGCGCGCGATCGAATCGAGATGCGCGCCGGCGATGCCCCTCGGCCAGCGCAGCCGCGAGACCGCGATCATGCCCTGCAGCACCCGGGTGAAGGCGGCCTTCGCCTCGGGATCGACGGGGCCGACGGATACCGTTCGGGTGATATCGGTCGTGCCGTCGAGATACTGGCCGCCGGAATCGATCACCACGATCTCGCCCGCGCGGAGCGGGCGGTCGGTGTCCTCACTCACCCGGTAATGGATCACCGCGCCATGGGGACCGGTGCCGCAGATCGTCTCGAAGCTGATCTCCTTCAGCGCGTTGGTGGCGCGGCGGAAGCCCTCGAGCGCGCGGACGACGTCGATCTCGGTCAGCCCGCCCCTCGGCGCCTCGGCGTCGAGCCAGGCGAGGAACTCGACCATCGCCGCGCCGTCCCTGAGATGCGCCGCCTCCATGCCGGCGATCTCGGCCGGGTTCTTGCGGGCCTTGGGCAGGAGGCAGGGATCGGCGCCCCAAGCGATGGCGATGCCGGCTTCCTCCAGTTCGCGCGAGACCTGCAGGGGCGCGGTGGCGCGGTCCACCCGGACCGGGCCGGAGAGCGTGCGCAGGGCCGGGCCGAAGGCCGCGGGCGGGCGCAAGGTGACATCGGGGCCGAGATGGGCGCGCACCGCGTCCGAAAGCTTCTCGGGCGCGATGAAGAGCGTGAGCCGGCCCGTCGCATGGAGGATGGCGAAGGCCTGAACGACCGGATTGCGCTCGATGTCGGAGCCGCGGATGTTGAGCAGCCACGAGATTGAATCGGGCAGCGTCAGCACCGCCGCATCCTGTCCCGCGGCGGCAAGCTCCGCGCCGATCCTTGTGCGCTTGGCCTCGGCGGTCTCGCCCGCGAAGTCGAGCGGCTGGATCGCGACGGGGCCGAGCGGCGGCTTGGGGCGGTCGGCCCAGGCGCCATCGACGAAATTCCTGCCGGGGCAGATAGTTACGCCGCTATTCTCAAGCGCCTTCTCAAGCTCCGCGATCTCCTTGGCGGTGTGGAGCCAGGGATCGCAGCCGATGCGGCCGCCCCGCGGCAACTGCGCCTTCAGCCAGGCACCGGGCTTCATGTCCGGCCAGGGGACCGGGGTGAAGGCGCCGGTGTCCACCTGCGCCTTCGCCTGCGTCCGGTAGCGGCCGTCGACGAAGAGGCCCGCGACCTTCGGCAGCACGATGCAGAAACCGGCCGAGCCGGTGAAGCCGCTGAGCCAGGCGAGCCGCTGATCGGCCGGCGCCACGTATTCGCCCTGATGAGCGTCGGCGCGCGGCACGATGAAGCCGTCGAGCCCGGCTTCGGCCAGCGCCGCGCGCAAGGTCGCGAGTCGCGGCGGGCCCTGTTCGGGGCGCGAGGTCGTCTCGAAGGTCTGGAACATGCTCGCCCCCCGCCTGATCCTTAGCGCCCCTTCCGGATCCCCATGACCCGAGCCCGGGCGCGCGGGTCGGCGTCGAACAGGGCGGCGAGCTGCTCGGTCATCGCCCCGGCGAGCTGTTCGACATCGGTGATCGTCACCGCGCGCTGGTAGTAGCGCGTCACGTCATGGCCGATGCCGATGGCGAGAAGCTCGACCGCCTTGCGCCGCTCGACCATCGCGATCACGTCGCGGAGGTGCTTTTCGAGATAATTCGCGGCGTTGACGGAAAGCGTCGAGTCGTCGACCGGCGCGCCGTCGGAGATCACCATGAGGATCTTGCGCTGCTCGGGGCGCCCGATCATCCGCCGGTGCGCCCATTCCAGCGCCTCGCCGTCGATGTTCTCCTTGAGAAGCCCCTCCTTCATCATCAGGCCGAGATTGGAACGCACCCGACGCCAGGGCGCATCGGCGGACTTGTAGATGATGTGGCGCAGGTCGTTGAGCCGGCCCGGCTGCTGCTCGCGCCCGGCGGCGAGCCAGCGTTCGCGGCTCTGCCCGCCCTTCCAGGCGCGGGTGGTGAAGCCGAGGATCTCGACCTTGACCTGGCAGCGTTCGAGCGTGCGCGCGAGCACGTCGGCGCAGATCGCGGCGATGGAGATCGGGCGGCCGCGCATCGAGCCGGAATTGTCGAGAAGCAGCGTCACCACGGTGTCGCGGAACTCGGTATCCTTCTCGACCTTGAAGCTCAGGGGCGTCGTCGGGTTCGCCACGACGCGGGCGAGGCGGCCGGCATCGAGGATGCCTTCCTCGAGGTCGAATTCCCAAGACCGGCTCTGCTGCGCCTGCAGGCGGCGCTGGAGCTTGTTGGCGAGGCGCGATACCGCGCCCTTCAGGGGTTCGAGCTGCTGGTCGAGATAGGCGCGGAGCCGTTCCAGCTCGACCGGTTCGGCGAGGTCCTCGGCCTTGATTTCCTCATCGAAATCAGTCGTGTAGACGGAATAGTTCGGATCGGCGTCGGAATGGGGCGCAGGCGGCGGCGGCTCGAGCGGCGCCTCGCCCTCGGGCATCTCGGCCTCCTCGCCGTCCTCCATCTCGGCCATGTCGTCCATCGCGACTTCGGCCTGGGTCTGGTCGTCCTCGTCCTCCTGGCTGCGTTCGGGCGAGGCGTCGGCCTCCTCGGACTGGTCCTGGCCCTCCTCGCTCTCGGGGCTTTCCTGCTCCTCCTCGGAGGCGTCGCTGTCGCCTTCCTCCTCGTCCTCCATGTCCGGATCGTCGCCGAGCTGGTCGCCGTAGCCGAGATCCTTGATCACCTGCCGCGCGAGCCGGGCGAAGGCGGCCTGGTCGGCGAGCACCTCGTCGATATGTTCGAGCGTGCCGCCGGCCTGTTCCTCGATGAAGGGCCGCCAGAGTTCCATGACGTTCTGGGCGCCGCCGGGCATCTGGCGGCCGGTGGCGAGGTGGCGGACGAGATAGCCCGCGGCCTGCGCCAGGGGCGCGTCCTGCGCGGCGCGGATCTGGCCATAGCCCTTGCGGTCCGCCTCGGCGCCGATCTTGGCGTCGATATTGCCGAGCGTGCCGGGCATGGCGCGGGCGCCCACCGCCTCGCAGCGGGCGGTCTCCATCGCCTCGTAGAGGTCGCGCGCCATCTGGCCCTGCGGGGCGTATTTCGCGGCGACCTTGATGTCGTGGTGCCGGTGGCGGAGCGCGAAGGCATCGGCCGTGCCGCGTGCGACCAGCACCTCCTCCCGCGTCATCCGGCGCGAGACCTGCGGCAGCCGCATCGTCTCGGCGGTCATGCCGGGCGGATCGACGGAGTAGGAGACCGTCAGATCCGGGTCGTCGGCCATGGTCTTGGTGGCCTCGGCGAGCGCCTTCTTGAACGGATCGGCGGGGTTGTCGGACTTGGCAGCCATCGGTTACCCGGCTCATTTCCTGCGTGGGGTGGGCTTCAGCCCACTGTTCCGGCGGAGCGGGTCTCATCCCGCCCCGCAATTTGTTCGGCCTCAGCGGATGCTCTGGCTCGCAGCACTTTCCGGCAGTTCCTCGTCGAAGCAGCGCTGGTAGAACTCGGCCACGGTCTGGCGCTCCAGCTCGTCGCACTTGTTGAGGAAGGTCAGCCGGAAGCCGTAACCGACGTTGCGGAAGATCTCGGAGTTCTGGGCCCAGTTGATCACGGTCCGGGGCGACATCACGGTCGAGAGGTCGCCGTTCATGAAGGCGGTGCGCGTCAGGTCCGCGACCGTCACCATCTGGGAGATCGTCTTGCGGCCCTTGTCGGTGTTGTAATGCGGGTTCTTGGCCAGCACGATCGCGGCCTCGGCATCGTGGCTCAGGTAGTTCAGCGTGGCGACCATCGACCAGCGGTCCATCTGCGCTTGGTTGATCTGCTGGACGCCGTGGTAAAGGCCGGTCGTGTCGCCGAGGCCCACGGTGTTCGAGGTGGCGAAGAGCCGGAAGCAGGGGTTCGGCGTGATGATCTCGTTCTGGTCGAGAAGCGTCAGCTTGCCGTCATGTTCCAAGACGCGCTGGATCACGAACATCACGTCGGCGCGGCCCGCGTCGTATTCGTCGAAGACGATGGCGACGGGGTTCCTCAGCGCCCAGGGCAGGATGCCCTCGTGGAACTCGGTCACCTGCTTGCCGTCGCGGAGCTTGATCGCGTCCTTGCCGATGAGGTCGATCCGGCTGATATGGCTGTCGAGGTTCACCCGCACGCAGGGCCAGTTCAGATGCGCGGCGACCTGCTCGATATGGGTGGACTTGCCGGTGCCGTGATAGCCTTGGATCATGACGCGCCGGTTGTAGGCGAAGCCCGCGAGGATCGCCAAAGTAGTATCGGGGTCGAACTTGTAGGTCGGGTCGATCTCGGGCACGCGGTCGGTTCTCTCGGAAAAGCCCTTGATCTTCATCTCGGTATCGATCCCGAAGACCTCCCGAACGGAGATTTCCTCGGTGGGTTTCGCTGTCGTGTCGAGCATCTTGTCCGCCATGTCCTGAACGCGCGCCAGCCCCCGGGCGCGCCACGGCGCTTTGATGGAGCATATCGCCATTGCGCGCAAGGGCGGCGGCGAAATCCGGCGGCCAGATTGCGACATCACGCGATTGCGACCGTGGCTGGCGGAACTTTTACCGCGTCGTGATCACGGCTCGGGGCATAGTCTGCGTGTTGCTGGGGATGAACCAGGGAGACAGTCGATGTTGACACGCAGGGGAGTACTGGCGCTCGGTGGCGCGGGGCTTGCCGTCCTTTCCGGCGCAGTGCCGATCGCGGCGGCCGAGGCATTCGAAGTCACGAAATCCGACGCGGAATGGCGTGCGGCGCTGAGCCCCGCGCAGTACTGGGTATTGCGGCAGAGGGGCACGGAGCGGGCCTATTCGAGCCCGTTGAACGACGAGACTCGCGTCGGCACCTATCATTGCGCGGGGTGCGATCTGCCGCTCTATTCGTCGAAGACGAAATACGACAGCCGCACCGGCTGGCCGTCGTTCTGGCAGCCGCTGCCGAACGCGATCCGCACCCAGCGCGAATGGAGCATCTTCGGGCGCCGCATCGAGGTCCATTGCCGGCGCTGCGGCTCGCATATCGGCCATGTCTTCGACGACGGCCCGAAACCCACGGGCAAACGCTATTGCATGAACGGACTGGCCCTGGTGTTCAGGCCCGCGTGACGTCCGGGCGTCGCGCCTGCCGGCGCAGCCAGCGGATGAAGGTGCGGACCGGCGGGCGGCTGACGCCGGGCGCGGTGCGGATATGGTAGATCCCGAAGGCCGGGTCCGGGAAGAAGGCGAGAAGCTCGCCAGCGCGCAGCTTGTCCTCCACGAAGGGAAGGGCGGTGTAGGTGACGCCGTCGCCGCGCGCGACCGCCTCCATGATCAGGTTTCCCGGCATCTGCGACACCGCGAGCGGCCTGCGCGGGGTGACGCCCTTGCGGGTCATCCAGTCCGCGACCTCGCTGGTGCCGAGTTCCTCGAGCCACGGCAGATCGGCCAGATCCTCCGGCCGCGCGATGCGGCGTCCGGCGACGAGCTCGGGCGCGGCGACCGCGACCATGTCCGCGACGAGCACCGCGTCGGCGTCTTCCGGCGCATTGCGGTGATCGGCATAGCGGATCGCCAGATCCAGGCCGCCGGCGCGGAACTCGACGATCTCGGAGGTGGGCATCAGCGTCAGCGCGATGCCAGGATGCCGCTGCCGGAAATCGGCGAGCCGCGGCATCAACCAGCGCGTCGCAAAGGCGGGCGACATCGAGACCTGCACCGGGCGGCGCGCCTCCTCGCCCGAGAGGCGGCCCACGGCCGTGCGGATCGTGTCGAAGCCTTCCGATAGCGCGCGGGCCAGTTCCGCGCCGTCCCCGGTCAGGACCACGCCGCGACCATCGCGGGTGACGAGGGCCACGCCGAGCCGCTCCTCGAGCGCCCGCACCTGCTGCATGACCGCGCCGTGCGAGACGTTGAGCGCGCGGCCCGCGGCGGCGTAGCTGCCATGCTCGGCCAGAGCCGCCAGGGCGCGCAGGCTGTTCAGCGAAGGCATGTCGGTCCATATCATCTGTCAGATAATCTAACAGACATGGAAAATTCCTGAATGGCTTTCTTGCCTGGCTTCTGAGAGCCTTGCCGTGACGGCGAACGGAGGAGGGAGGACAGCGCCATGGGAGATGAGTTCCACGACGGAGGCTGCATGTGCGGCGCGGTGCGCTATCGGCTGACCGGACCCTTCACCTATTCGGCGCATTGTCATTGCCGGTCCTGCCAGAAGGCGGTCGGCGCGGGCTTTGCCACCTATTCCGCCGTCGCGCCCGAAAACTTCGCCGTCACCGAGGGGAAGCTGGCGATCTACCGCTCTTCCCCGGGCGTCGAGCGCGGGTTCTGCGACAAGTGCGGCACGTCCCTGACCTACGGGGGCGAAGACTGGACCGATACCGCGGTGATGACCGCGACGCTCGACGATCCGTCGGCCGCGGTGCCGACCTCGAACGTCTATCTCGACCACAAGCAGCCCTGGGTCGTGCTCGATGACAATCTCAAGAAGTTCCCGCGTTTTCCGTGACACGCGGCGGCGCGGGGGCGTTGGAAAGGAGGCCCGACATGGCCAGAGCCTATACATATGCATGCGCCGATTATCCCGGGATGGAGGACTGCCCCGGAAAGGTCACCGCCGCGACCGAGGCGGAAGTCTGGCAGCTCATGGAGACCCATGCCCGGCTCGCGCATGGCGAGGACCCGGCAAGCTGGAGCGACGCGGACCGCAAAGCGCTCGCGACGCTGATCAAGGCGGACTGATCCGGCGCCGGATGCCGCGCTCGTGGCAAAGCCGGGCCGGTTGCGTCACTCCTTGAAGTTGCGGCTGTCCTTGATCTGGTCCCAGGCCCAGACAACCTCCTGCAAGCGCTCCTCGTCGTCGCGGTTGCCGCCGTTCATGTCGGGGTGCAGGTCCTTGACCAGCGACTTGTACTGCTTGCGGATCTCGACCTTGGTCCAGCTGTCCTTGGCCTCGAGGATTTCCAGCGCCTTGCGTTCGGTGGGCGGCAGCTTGCGGCCCACCGCGGCGCGGCCGGGATTCTGCGTGGCGTTCTGGCCGAGGATCTCCATCGGGTCCTCGATGCCGAGCCGCGCCCAGGCGCGGTCCTCGTCCCCCTTCTTGCCGAAGGGCTTGGTCGGGCGGCCCCAGACCCGGTCCTTGTCGAGGAACTGCTGGAACTCCTCGTCGGTCTGGCCCTGGAAGAAGTTCCATTTGAGATTGTATTCGCGAATATGTTCGCGACAGAACCAGAAGTAGTCGTCGAGCTGGTCGGGCGATTTCGGCGCGCGGTATTGCCCGGCCTCCTTGCAGCCGGCATGTTCGCATTCGCGAGTCGAGGTCTCGAAGGCGCCGGACATGCCGCGCCGGCCTTTCGTCCGCCGCTTCTTGTCGGAGGCGGCGGAAATGTCGAAGCCGAAGGGATCGGATCTGGTCATGCTCGGGCCTTGGGTCTTGTCGTTTTCGACTCGGGGTGCAGAGTTTAGGCTATTTCGCGGCGCTTTGAAGGGGGGAAGACGAAAAATGGCGGTCAGCGACGAAATTCAAGCGCGGCTCGAGGCCGCATTTGCGCCCGCGCGGCTCGAGGTCGTCGATGAAAGCGAGGCGCATCGCGGCCATGCCGGCTACCGCGACGGCGGCGAGAGCCATTTCCGCGTCACGATCCGCGCGCCCGCCTTCGCCGGGATGAGCCGGGTCGCGCGGCACCGCGCGGTTCATGCCGCGATCGGCCCCGAGATCATCGGGCGCATCCACGCGCTGGCGCTCGACGTGACGGACTAGGCGCGGCTCAGGACTTCGTCGGATCGTCGCCGGCCTTCGCGTGCTTCGGCGCGGCGGTGTCGATCCCCAGCCGGACCGGCGGCGCCTTGCCGGCAGGAGAATCCGCCGTCAGCAGCCTTCGCGCCGCTTCCTCGGCGGGTTTGGCGATGGCGGCCCGGCGGAAGACGAGCACCGAGTGATAGACCGTCGTGCGCCGGGTGAGGCCGGTGCGTTCCTCGGAAGGCAGGGTGTCGGCGCGGACATATTCCCAGCCGTCGCGGGCGAACTGGTTGATGGTGCCGGAAAGCGCGTGGGCGAAGCGGTCCGCCGGCGTCTTCGCGCCGGGGGCCTTTTCGCCCCGGCTCGGGGCGGGCACAACCTTGTACTCGTAGATCGGCATCGCAGCCTCGTTCGTTCGGTTCACCGGGCCTCAGAGCCCGAGCTTCTGCGCGACGAGTTGGTTGACGGTCGCGGGATTGGCCTTGCCGCCGGTGGCCTTCAGGACCTGGCCCACGAACCAGCCGGCGAGCTTGGGATTGGCCCGGGCCTTCTCGACCTGCGCGGGGTTGGCGGCGATCACCTCGTCCACGGCGGCCTCGATGGCGCCGGTGTCGGTGACCTGCTTCATGCCGTGCTTCGCGGCCACTTCGGCCGGGTCGCCGCCCTCGGTCCAGAGGATCTCGAAGAGGTCCTTGGCCATCTTGCCCGAGATCTCGCCCTTGGCGATCAGGTCGAGGATCCCGCCGAGCTGGGCGGCCGAAATCGGGCTTTCGGAAATCGCGTGGCCTTCCTTGTTGAGCCGCCCGAACAGCTCGTTGATCACCCAGTTCGCGGCCTGCTTGCCGTCGCGGCCGCGGGCCACGTCTTCGAAGAAGGCGGCGTTCTCGACCTCGGCGGTCAGGACGTTGGCGTCGTATTCGGTCACGCCGTAATCGGTCACGAAGCGCGCCTTCTTGGCGTCGGGAAGCTCCGGCATCGAGGACGCGATGTCGTCGACCCAGTCCTGCTCGATCTCCAGGGGCAGGAGGTCGGGGCAGGGGAAGTAGCGGTAGTCATGCGCCTCTTCCTTCGAGCGCATCGAGCGCGTCTCGCCCTTGTCGGGATCGTAGAGGCGGGTTTCCTGCACGATCTTGCCGCCGTCCTCGATGATCGCGATCTGGCGCCGGGCCTCGTATTCGATCGCGGCCTGGATGAAGCGCATCGAGTTCATGTTCTTGATCTCGCAGCGCGTGCCGAGATGCGAGAAGTCCTGGGTCGCCTGGTACTTCTCGTAATCGCCCGGCCGGCAGACCGAGACGTTGACGTCGGCGCGCAGGTTGCCGTTCTGCATGTTGCCGTCGCAGGTGCCGAGGTAGCGCATGATCTGCCTGAGCTTGCCGACATAGGCGGCGGCTTCCTCCGGCCCGCGGATGTCGGGGCGCGAGACGATCTCCATCAGCGCGACGCCGGTGCGGTTGAGGTCGACGAAGGACATCGTAGGGTCGAGGTCGTGGATCGACTTGCCGGCGTCCTGTTCGAGGTGGATGCGCTCGATCCGCACACGCCGGGCGATGCCGGGGGCCATGTCGACAAGGACTTCGCCCTCGCCGACGATCGGGTGGTAGAGCTGGCTGATCTGGTAGCCCTGCGGCAGGTCGGGGTAGAAGTAGTTCTTGCGGTCGAAGGCCGAACGCAGGTTGATCGCGGCCTTCAGGCCAAGGCCGGTGCGCACCGCCTGCGCCACGCAGAATTCGTTGATCACCGGCAGCATGCCCGGCATGGCGGCGTCGACGAAGGCGACGTTGGAATTGGGTTCCATTCCGAATTCGGTCGAGGCGCCGGAGAAGAGCTTGGCCTTCGACGCCACCTGGGCATGGACCTCGAGCCCGATGACAAGTTCCCAGTCTTCCTTGGCGCCGGAAATCACCTTGGGTTTCGGGGCTTCGTAGGTCAGATCGAGCATGGGCGGGTCCTTCGGCTTCCGGCCCGCTTTCTAAGGGAGCGGGCCGGGGCCGGCAAGTGGCAGCTTCGCCGGGCGTCAGGCGGTGGCGGCCAACCTGCGGGTCTCGCGCAGCCTGCCGAGCGACAGGAGGTGGAACGCGATGAAGATCGGCACGAAGAAGCCGGGGAACAGTCCGAGGGGGTATTCGTTGATGATGTTCGGGCTCTCATGCGCCAGGAGGTGCAGGAATCCCTCCGAGGTGATGAGCCCGGTCGCGACCGCGACGGCGAAATCGGCGAGCCCGATGACATTGGCGCGCAGCACGAGGCGGTCGGCCTCCGCGGCGCCGCGATTCACCGCGCGCATGGCGCGGAAGCCGGCGATCCCGGCCCAGATGTCGCCAAGGCCGGCGGGAATCGCGAATTGCCAGGGAATCTCACCCAGCGCCCAGCCGAGGAGGAAGACCCAGCCCATGACCCGGAAGCTCTGGAAGCCGATCAGGGTTTCCTGCCCGATGGCGTAGGAGATCCGCCGCCCGGTGGCGGTCAGCCGGGCGAGCGCCCAGAGCGCGAAAGCGCCGCCGAAGAGGAACATCAGCACATAGGGCGGCGCGGCGAGCGTCGGCGGCGGCAGCATCAGCCCCGCCGCGGTCATCGCCGCGGCGGCCCCGTGCCAGAGCGCGAATAGGGTGGCGAGCGTCAGGCCGGCGGCCAGCACGACGCGGCGGTCCAGCCCGGCACGGACGGCGTAGACTGCCGCGATCGCGGTCGCTCCGGCCGGCAGCAATACAGCGAAAGCGCGGACATAGATGTCGAGGAACAGGTCGAGCATGGGAATCTCCTTTCATATAGAAATGGTAGTCACTATATAATAAGTAGTCAATTCCATATCCGTAACGAGGCTGTTATCCTGCCGTCATGAAGCGCGTCACACGGGAAAACTGCCCGATCCTCCGGGCCACGAACATCGTCGGCGACCAGTGGTCACTCCTGATCCTTCGCGAGTTCTTTCTCGAGGGAAAACGCCGGTTCGCCGACCTGCAGGCCGATCTCGGCCTGTCGCCGAACACGCTTTCGGCCCGGCTGAAGAAGCTGGAGGAGGCGGGGCTTCTGTCGCGAGAGGTTTATTCGCAGCACCCGCCGCGCGCCGAATATGCGCTGACCGAGAAGGGCAGGGCCTTCGGGCCGGTGATGAACGCGCTCTACGATTGGGGCGACACCCATACCGACGATCTGGCCCGGCGCTGAGCGCTGGCCGGGTTCAGCGCAGCCCGCGCCGCGCGGCCTCGGCCTCGAAATCTGCCGCCGCCGCGTCGAAAGGGGCGAGGTCCCAGGCCAGCGACTGCAACTGGCCGTGGCGGTCGGCGAAGTCGAAGCGCCAGGTGCCGCCTTCGCGGAGCGTGCCGTAAAGCTCCGCCGCGCCGCTCCCGGCGAAGACGCAACGCCCGCCGGCGAGGCAGGCGGCGGGTTCGGCCGTCCAGACGGCCGCGCCGTCGCGTTCGATCCGGTTGCCGCCCCTGACGAAGCGGGTGCCGGGTTCGGAGCCGTATTCGATCCGCACGCCGTCCGCCTCGGGAGTCACAAAGAGGAAATGCGCGGCGAAGTTGGGGCGGGGCGAGAACACCTCCACATAGCGGACATAGCAGCGCCGGTGCATCGCCTCGGCCTCGGGGCGTTCGTCGCAGATCGAATCCCAAAGGCCGAACGGCGCGTGATGGGTCACGACCCAGTCGCCGGCCGTGTCGTTGCCGGCGCGATCCTGCGCGGCGGCGGGCAGCGCGGCGAGGCACAGCAGGAGGGCGAGACGGTGCATGGGGGCTCCTTTCGGCTGCGCCAGCATAGGCGCGGCCCCGGCGCATGCGCTCT
>JBFKMA010000026.1:0-12790 GCA_041630175.1 Albidovulum sp. | reverse complement strand
TCCTGTGCAGGCGGATGATCCGGCGGTGCTGATCTACACCTCCGGCACGACCGGCGCGCCGAAGGGGGTGCTCCATGCCCATCGCTTTCTGCTCGGCCATCTGCCGAATGTCGAGCTCAGCCACGGCTTCTTCCCCAAGCCCGGCGCGGTCGGCTGGACGCCCGCCGACTGGGCCTGGATCGGCGGGCTCATGGATATGGCGATGCCGTGCCTCTATTACGGCGTGCCGCTCGTCTCCTGCCGGATGCGCAAGTTCGACCCGGACGCGGCCTTCCGGCTGATCCGCGACCACCGCGTCACCAACCTGTTCCTGCCGCCGACCGCGCTGAAGCTGATGCGGGGGGCGACGGTGCCCGAGGGGCTCACGGTGCGCGCGGTCGCGTCGGGGGGCGAGAGCCTCGGGGCGGAGATGCTCGAATGGGGGCGCTCGGCGCTCGGGGCGTCGATCAACGAGATCTACGGGC
Source organism: Albidovulum sp. (assembly GCA_041630175.1). Classification (GTDB taxonomy): domain Bacteria; phylum Pseudomonadota; class Alphaproteobacteria; order Rhodobacterales; family Rhodobacteraceae; genus Albidovulum. The sequence goes on along the minus strand of JBFKMA010000026.1, from coordinate 12,326 downwards.
AGACCGAATGCAATCTGGTCGTCTGTTCGTCGGAGGGGCTGTTCCCGACGAAGCCGGGCACGATGGGCCGGGCGGTGCCGGGCGCGGAGGTCGCGGTGATCGACGGGGAAGGGCGGGAAATGCCGGATGGCGCGTTGGGCGAGATCGCGGTGCGGCGCGGGCATCCGGTGATGTTCCTGGAATATCTCGGAAAACCGCAAGCGACGGCGGAGAAGTTCACCGGCGACTGGCTGAGGACCGGCGATCTCGGGACGCGCGACGGGGAGGGCTACTTCGCCTATGTCGCGCGGGACGACGACATCATCGCCTCGGCCGGCTACCGGATCGGGCCGTCGGAGATCGAGAACTGCCTGACCGGGCACCCGGACGTGGTGATGGCGGCCTGCGTGGGCGTGCCGGACGCGGTCAAGGGCGAGGCGGTGAAGGCCTTCGTCGTCCTGCGCGAGGGGGCGGAATGGGCCGGGCTGGAGGCGGCGCTCATCCAGCGCGTGAAGGAGCGCATCAGCCCGCATGTGGCGCCGCGGTATGTGGAGCGGCGCGGGAGCCTGCCGATGACGGCGACGGGCAAGATCATGCGGCGGGAACTCAGGGGGTGAATCGCCGCTGGCGCGGCGATGCCTCCGGCGGGGATATTTGGACCAAGTGGAAGCGTCAGAGGTATTTCCCGGCCTCTTTCCGGGCGAAGGCCTTGAGGCGCTGGCCATGCGCCGCGAGGAAGGCGCGGGTGCGCCCGGGGTCGTGTTTCGAGAGGTCCCGCAGCCACCAGGCGATCGCCTTCTGGATGAACCAGTCGCGGTCGTCGGCGTAGGACGCGGCCCAGCCGAGCACCCGGTCGCGGATCGCGAGATCCTCGGCGGTGGGGTGGTTCTGCTTGGTCCAGGGCAGGGTGACGACGAGCGCAGCGCGGCGGGTCCACATGTGGTCGGAGTGCGTCCAGGCTTCGACCTCGTCGATGCGCGAGGGATCGGCGACAAGCCGGCGTTCGCCGGCGTCGCAGGCATGGTCGGCGATGGCCCAGGCGTCGAAATCCGGCACCCAGGAGGCAATGAGCCGCCAGACCGGCGCGTCGTCCCTGATCCGCGCCTGGGTAAGAAGCTTGGCGGCGGCGATGCGGGCCTCGTGGATGTCGGTCTTCCAGAGCGCGTCCGCGAGGGCGACGCGCCCGAGCGTGTCGAGCTCGTCGCGCCATGCCTTCGCGAGCGCCGTGATCTCGGGCACGGCGACGCCGAGATAGGTCCGCGGCGCCTTGTGATAGGCGGCGGCGCCCTCCGCCCGGCTGGGATCGGCATGGGCGCGGAGTTGGGCGAGGGCCTCGTCGAGGGTCATTCCACGGTCACGGATTTCGCGAGGTTGCGCGGCTGGTCCACGTCGGTGCCCTTCGCGACGGCGGCGTGATAGGCGAGAAGCTGCGCCGGCAGCGCGTAGAGGATCGGCGCGAAGAGCGGCGCGATCTCGGGCAGGGTCAGCGTCTTCCAGGTGCCGAACCCGGCCTCGTCCGCGCCCTTCGCGTCGGTGATCAGGATCACCCGCCCGTGCCGCGCCATCACCTCCTGCATGTTCGACACGGTCTTGTCGAACAGGGCGTCTCGGGGGGCGAGGACGATCACCGGAACGTTCTTGTCGATGAGCGCGATGGGGCCGTGCTTGAGTTCGCCGGACGCATAACCTTCGGCGTGGATGTAGCTGATTTCCTTGAGTTTCAACGCGCCTTCGAGCGCCAGGGGGAACATCGGTCCGCGGCCGAGGAAAAGCACGTCCTGGGCCTCGGCCACGGCGGCGGCCATCACCGCGATCGAGGGTTCGCGCGCCAGCGTCTGGTTCATCAGGCCGGGCAGCGCGGCGAGCGTCTTCAGGTGTTCGGCGAGCGCCCGGTCATCAATCCGGCCGCGGTCGTGGCCGGCCTTGAGCGCGAGGAGAAGAAGCACGGCTAGCTGGCAGGTGAAGGCCTTGGTGGAGGCCACGCCCACCTCGACGCCGGCGAGGATCGGCAGCGCGATGTCGCTTTCCCGCGCGATCGACGAGGTCGGCACGTTCACCACGGAGACGATCTTCGCGACCTTACCCTGGGCAAACCGCAAGGCGGCGAGCGTGTCGGCGGTCTCGCCCGACTGGGAGACGAAGATCGCGTAGGAGTTCTCCGGCAGGGGCGGTTCGCGGTAGCGGAACTCGGAGGCGATATCGACCTCGCAGCTGAGCCCGGCGAGGCCTTCGAACCAGTATTTCGCGGTCAGGCAGGCATAGGACGCGGTGCCGCAGGCGACGAGCGTGAGGCGGTCGAGCGCGGTGAAATCCAGCTCCTCGGGCAGGCTGATCCCGCCGTTCCGGCAATAATGCTTGATCGCATCGGCGAGCACCACCGGCTGTTCGGCGATCTCCTTGGCCATGAAATGCTTGTAGCCGGCCTTCTCGATCCTCGTCGCGTCGAGCTGGATCTTGGTGAGTTCGCGGTTTGCGCGGCGGCCCTCGGCGTCGAAGATCTCCGCCCCCGCGCGGCTGACGAAGGCGTGGTCGCCTTCCTCCAGATAGGTGACGCGGTCGGTCATCGGCGCCAGCGCGATCGCGTCGGAGCCCACGAACATCTCGCCGTCGCCATGGCCGATCGCCAGCGGCGAGCCCTTGCGGGCGGCGATCATCAGGTCGTCCTCGCCGTCGAAGAGGAAGAGCAGCGCAAAGGCGCCTTCGAGGCGTTGCAGCGTCGCGCGGGCGGCCTCGCGCGGGGCGAGGCCCTGGTCCATGTGATGGCGCAGGAGGAGTGCGACGGTCTCGGTGTCGGTCTCGGTCTCGGCGGCGAGGCCGGCCTCGGCCAGTTCGGTGCGCAGCTCGCGGAAGTTCTCGATGATGCCGTTATGGACGACGGCGACTGGCCCCGAGCGGTGGGGATGGGCGTTGATGACGGTGGCCGCGCCATGGGTCGCCCAGCGGGTGTGGCCGATCCCGGCCTTGCCGGCCAGCGGTTCATGGACCAGCAGGTCCGAGAGGTTGGCGAGCTTGCCCACCGCCCGGCGCCGGTCGAGCCGGCCGTTGTTCACGGTGGCGATCCCGGCCGAATCGTAGCCGCGATATTCGAGCCGCTTCAGCGCCTCGACGAGAATCGGCGCCACTTCGTGGTGGCCCAGAACCCCAACAATCCCACACATTATCCGGTCTCTTTCTGCCGTTTCGCCTTTGCGGCTTTCAACTTATCAAACAATTTCTTCGCCAGGCCCGGTTTCGTTTCCTGCCGCGCCCGCGCCGTCGCCAGCGCGTCGTCCGGCACGTCCTGGGTGATGACCGAGCCCGACGCCGTCAGCGCGCCCGCGCCGACCCTCACCGGCGCCACCAGCATCGTGTCCGAGCCGATGAAGGCGTGCGCGCCGATCTCGGTCCGGTGCTTGGAGACGCCGTCATAGTTGCAGGTCACGGTGCCCGCGCCAATGTTCGTGTGTTCGCCGACATGGGCGTCGCCGAGATAGGTCAGGTGGCCGACCTTCACGCCCTCGTCGAGAATCGCGTTCTTGATCTCGACGAAATTGCCGACATGGACGTCCTCGGCCAGTTCCGCGCCGGGCCGCAGCCGCGCGAAGGGGCCGACGCGGGCGCCGCGCGAGATGTGGCAGCCTTCGAGATGGCAGAAGGGCAGGATCTCGGCCTCGGACTCGACGGTGACACCGGGGCCGAAGACGACGTTGGGGCCGATCACCGTGTCGCGGCCGACGACCGTGTCATAGGCGAAGAACACGGTTTCGGGCGCGGTCAGCGTCACGCCGTTCTCCTGCGCCTCGGCGCGGGCGCGGGCCTGGAAGGCGGTCTCGGCCTCGGCCATCTGCGCGCGGGTGTCGACGCCGAGCGTCTCGGCCTCGTCGCAGGTCACGACGGCGGCCGAGAGGCCGCGGGCGCGGGCCGCGCCGACGATGTCGGTCAGGTAGTATTCGCCGGCGGCATTGTCGTTCGACAGCCCCGCGACGAGATCGGACAGGAGCCCGGCATCCACCGCCATGACGCCGCTGTTGCAGAGCGTCACGGCGCGTTCGGCCGCGGTCGCGTCCTTGAATTCGACGATCCGCTCCAGCCTGTCGCCGTCCACGATCAGCCGCCCGTAGCGGCGCGGATTGGCGGCCTGAAAGCCGAGCACGGTGACATCGGCCGCACTTTCGGCCAGAGCCGCGAGCGTCTCGGGCCGGATGAACGGCGTGTCGCCGTAAAGCACGACGACCTTGCCGGAAAAGCCCTGAAGCGCCGGCAGCGCCTGCGCCACGGCATGGCCGGTGCCGAGCTGCTCGGCCTGGATCACGACCTCGGCGGTCTCGTCCTCGGCGCGGGCGGCTTTGGTCACCGCCTCGGCCCCGTGGCCGGCGACGATCACCGTGCGCTCCGGTTCGAGGCTCGCGCCTGCGCGCATCGCGTGGACGAGGACCGGCGCCGCGGCAATCCGGTGCAGGACCTTCGGCAGGTCGGAATTCATCCTTGTGCCCTGTCCGGCGGCGAGAATGATGAGCGCTGTGGTCATGAATGGTGCTTTCCTTCGGATCGCGCCCGTTTTAACCAAGGCACCGGGGGCCGCAAGGGGGCTGGCATCACAACTCCCTTCGGCAGGTTACAGGGGGCTGGGCGCGATGCGCACGGTGATCTTCGATCTCGACGGGACGCTTGCGGACACTTCGGCGGATCTCATCGCCGCGGCGAATGCCTGTTTTCGCGGGCGCGGGCTGGGGGATCTGCTCGACCCCGTCGCCGATGCGCTGACCGCGTTCCATGGCGGCCGGGCGATGCTCAGGCTCGGCTTCGCGCGGCTTGGGGCTGCGTCCGAGGCGGATGTCGACGCCGAATATCCGCGGCTCCTCGCCGCCTACGAGGACGGCATCGACCGCGAGACGCGGCTCTATCCCGGCGCGGCCGAGGCGGTCGAGGCGCTGCGCGCGGCGGGCTATGCGACCGGCATCTGCACCAACAAGCCCGAGCGTCTCGCCGACATCCTCGTGACGCGGCTCGGGGTCCGGGGGCTTTTCGGATCGCTGATCGGCGCCGACACGCTGCCGGTGCGCAAGCCCGACCCCGCGCCCTACTTCCTGTCGGTCGAACGCGCCGGCGGGCGGGTCGAGCGTTCCCTGCTTGTCGGCGATACCGAGACCGACCGCCGCACCGGCGCCGCGGCCGGGGTCCCGGTGGCGCTCGTGACCTTCGGCCCGGCGGGCCGCGCCGTCGCCGATCTCTCGCCCGAGGCGCTGGTCGATCGGTTCGTCGATCTGCCGGGCATCGTGCGGTCGCTGATCGGCTGACGCCGCATGCCGTGGTTTCGCCAACCGCAAGCTGAGATTTCACGAAACCGAAGCGGCGCCTTGCCGATTGACCGCGTTTCCAGCGCACGGGAGAAGAGGCCATGACCGAGCATTTCACCGGAAGCTTCACCCAGCAGGAACCGATCCCCGAAGCCGGGATCGCGGCGGCACTGAGCGTGCTGCGCCACGGGCGCCTGCACCGCTACAACACCGTGCCCGGCGAGGTGGCCGAGACGGCGCTTCTCGAGGAGGAGTTCGCCGCCTTCACCGGCGCGAAATACTGCCTCGCGGTCGCCTCGGGCGGCTATGCGCTCGGCTGCGCCCTGCGCGCCTTGGGGATCGGGCCCGGCGACCGGGTATTGACCAATGCCTTCACGCTCGCCCCGGTGCCGGGGGCGATCGCCGCCGTGGGCGCGGCGCCGATCTTCGTCGAGACGACCCCGGACCTCACCACCGACCTCGGCGACCTCCAGGCCAAGCTCCCCGGCGCCAAGGCGCTGCTGCTCAGCCACATGCGCGGCCATATCTGCGACATGGACCGGCTGATGGCGCTCTGCGACGCGGCCGGGGTGCCGGTGGTCGAGGACTGCGCCCACACGATGGGCGCGGCCTGGCGCGGCACGCCGTCGGGGCGGCACGGCATCGCCGGCTGCTACTCGACCCAGACCTACAAGCACATGAACTCGGGCGAGGGCGGGTTCCTCGTCTCCGACGATCCCGACCTCATGGCCCGCGCGATCATCCTCTCAGGCAGCTACATGCTCTACGAGCGCCACCGCGCGGCGCCGCCGGCCGAGGCGTTCGAGCAGGTGAAATACGTCACCCCCAACGTCTCGGGCCGCATGGACAACCTCCGCGCCGCGATCCTGCGCCCGCAGCTCGCCGATCTGCCGGCGCAATGCGCCCGCTGGAACGCGCTCTACAAGGTGCTGGAGGAGGGCCTTGCCGACACGCCCGGCCTCCGTCTCATCCCGCGCCCGGCGGAGGAAGCCTATGTCGCCTCCTCCTTCCAGTTCCTGCTGCCGGACTGGTCCGAGGACAAGGTCCGCGCCGTCCTCGCCCGCGCCGCCGCGCGCGGCGTGGAGCTGAAATGGTTCGGCGGCCCCGAGCCCGTGGGCTTCACCTCGCGCCATGACAGCTGGCGCTATGCCGAGCGCCAGGACCTGCCGAACACCGACCGCATCCTTGCTGGTCTGATCGACATGCGCCTGCCCCTGACCTTCACGCCCGACGACGCGGCCCTCATCGCGCGCATCATCCGGGCCGAGGTCTCCGCCGTCCATCAGGGCGAGGCCGCGCCGAGCGACATCGTGCCTTCGGCCGACTGATCTTCTTCTGTTTGCAAATTCCTTGGGCCGCGGGCGAAGCCCCGGCGCTATCGGCGCGTGACCCCATTGACCCGACTCACATTTTGGCCCTATGAATTGAACACACGTTCATTTCTTCGGAGAGGCCGATGTTCACCGCGTCCATGAAGTTCCACCTCGGCGACGAGATCGAGGCCCTGCGCGACATGGTTCATCGCTGGGCGCAGGAGCGCGTCAAGCCGATGGCGGCGGAAATCGACCGCAGCAACGACTTCCCGGCCGAACTCTGGAAGGAGATGGGCGATCTCGGCCTCCTCGGCATCACCGTGCCCGAGGAATTTGGCGGCGCGGGAATGGGCTATCTCGCCCATGTCGTCGCGGTCGAGGAGATCGCGCGCGCCTCGGCGAGCGTCAGCCTCTCCTACGGTGCGCATTCCAATCTCTGCGTCAACCAGATCAAGCTCAACGGCACCGACGAGCAGAAGCAGAAATACCTGCCGCGCCTCGTTTCCGGCGAGCATGTCGGGGCTCTGGCGATGTCGGAGGCCGGGGCGGGGTCGGACGTCGTCTCGATGAAGCTCCGCGCCGAGAAGAAGAACGACCGCTTCGTCCTCAACGGCACCAAGTTCTGGATCACCAACGGTCCGGATGCGGATACGCTCGTCGTCTATGCCAGAACCGACCCCGGGGCCGGATCGAAGGGCATCACCGCCTTCCTGATCGAGAAGGAGATGAAGGGCTTTTCGACATCGAAACATTTCGACAAGCTGGGCATGCGCGGCTCCAACACGGCCGAGCTGATCTTCGAGGATGTCGAGGTGCCGTTCGACAACATTCTTGGCGAGGAAGGCAAGGGCGTGCGCGTCCTGATGTCGGGCCTCGACTACGAGCGGGTGGTGCTTTCGGGCATCGGCACCGGCATCATGGCGGCCTGCCTCGACGAGGTCATGCCCTACCTCGCGCAACGCAAGCAGTTCGGTCAGCCGATCGGGAACTTCCAGCTCATGCAGGGCAAGATCGCCGACATGTACACCAAGATGAACTCGGCCCGCGCCTATATCTACGAGGTCGCCAAGGCCTGCGACCGGGGCGAGGTCACCCGCCAGGACGCGGCGGCTTGCGTGCTCTACGCCTCCGAGGAGGCGATGGTCGTCGCACACCAGGCGGTGCAGGCGATGGGCGGCATGGGCTTCATGAACGAGACCCCGGTCGCGCGCATCTTCCGCGACGCGAAGCTGATGGAGATCGGCGCCGGAACCTCCGAAATCCGCCGAATGCTGATCGGCCGCGAGCTGATGGGGGCGATGGCCTGAGCCATGCCCGCTGTGCCCTGCAACCTTCTTTCGAGGCCTGACCGATGCGTCTGACTTCCTCCGTCCTCCCCACCTCCGACAGCTTCCGCACCAACCGCGCGGCGCATGAGGCGATGCTGGCGACCATTGCCGAAGCCGGCCAACGCGCAGCCGCCGGGGGTGGTGAGAAATCCCTCGCCCGCCACGTCGCGCGGGGCAAGATGCCGCCGCGCGAGCGGGTGGCGAACCTGCTCGACGCAGGCTCGCCCTTCCTCGAAATCGGCGCCACCGCCGCCCACGGAATGTATGGCGGCGATGCGCCTGCCGCCGGTGTCATCGCCGGGATCGGCCGCGTGCACGGCCAGGAGGTCATGGTCGTCGCCAATGACGCCACCGTGAAGGGCGGCACCTACTACCCGATGACCGTGAAGAAGCACCTCCGCGCCCAGGAGATCGCCGAGGAAAACCGCCTGCCCTGCGTCTACCTCGTGGATTCGGGCGGCGCCAACCTCCCGAACCAGGACGAGGTCTTCCCCGACCGCGACCATTTCGGCCGGATCTTCTACAACCAGGCGCGGATGAGCGCGAAGGGCATCCCGCAGATCGCCGTCGTGATGGGCTCCTGCACCGCCGGCGGCGCTTACGTCCCGGCCATGTCCGACGTCTCGATCATTGTGAAGGAACAGGGCACGATCTTCCTTGCCGGGCCGCCCCTCGTGAAGGCCGCAACGGGCGAAGTCGTCAGCGCCGAGGATCTCGGCGGCGGCGACGTGCATACGCGGCTCTCCGGTGTCGCCGACTACCTCGCCGAGGACGACGCCCATGCGCTGGCGCTCGCGCGCCGCGCCATCGGCAACCTTAACCGGACGAAACCCGCAACGGTGCAGTGGCAGAGCCCCGAGGCCCCGGCCTACGATCCCGAGGAGATCCTCGGCGTGGTCCCCGCCGACCTGCGCACCCCCTACGACATCCGCGAGGTCATCGCCCGGGTGGTGGACGGCTCGCGCTTCGACGAGTTCAAGCCGCGCTTCGGCGAGACACTGGTCACCGGCTTCGCCCATGTTCAGGGCTGCCCGGTCGGGATCATCGCCAACAACGGCGTGCTGTTCTCCGAATCCGCGATCAAGGGTGCGCATTTCGTGGAACTGTGCAGCCAGCGCAGCATCCCGCTGGTGTTCCTGCAGAACATCACCGGCTTCATGGTCGGCCGCAAATACGAGAACGAGGGCATCGCGCGTCACGGCGCCAAGATGGTGACGGCGGTCGCGGCGACCAACGTGCCGAAGATCACCATGCTCGTGGGCGGATCGTTCGGAGCCGGCAATTACGGCATGGCCGGCCGCGCCTATTCGCCCCGCTTCCTCTGGACCTGGCCCAACAGCCGCATCTCGGTCATGGGCGGCGAACAGGCGGCGGGCGTGCTGGCGACGGTGAAACGTGACGGCATCGAGCGGGCAGGGGGCAGCTGGTCGGCCGAGGAAGAGGCCGAGTTCAAGCGCCCGACCATCGAGATGTTCGAGGAGCAGTCGCATCCGCTCTATGCTTCGGCGCGGCTTTGGGACGACGGCATCATCGACCCGCGCAAGACCCGCGAGGTGCTGGCGCTGTCCCTGTCGGCCGCGCTCAACGCCCCCATCGAACCGACGCGCTTCGGCGTCTTCCGGATGTGAGATGATGGCAAGGCGGAAGAGCAACGTCATCCCCTGGAGCCGCGGAAACGCCAAGCCGAACGCGTTCCGCGGCGCGCGGAGCCGGCGCGGGGCGCCGCGCCGCCACTGGCGCCTCGCCGATCCGCGCTTCTATCTCAATGCGGTCATCGTCGCGGCGTCGCTGGGTCTTGTCGTTCTGCCCGGCGCAGCCGATGCCGTGCTCGCGGTCACGCGTCCGGCGCTGGACGGAAGCGGCACCTGCCGCATCTACCGGGTCGTCGATGGCGATACGGTGCGGATGTGGTGCCAGGGACGCGGCGAGGTTTCCGCCCGGCTCACCGGCTTCGACACGCCCGAGCTTTTCTCGCCTGGCTGCGCATCGGAGCTTGCGGCGGCCGTCAAGGCGAAATGGGCGCTGCGTCTTGCGATCTGGCAGGCGGACGAGGTCATGCTGGTGCGCCAAGGCACCGACCGCTACGGGCGGGCGCTGGTCGCGGCCTTTGTCGACGGGCAGCCGCTTGCCAGCAAGATGATCGCGGACGGACATGCGCGACCCTATTCCGGCGGTGCCCGCGGGGGATGGTGTGCATGACAACTATCGTGGACAGCACGGTGCCGACGGTTCCGCCTGATCGAGGACGTCGCGCCAAGAGACTTTCGTGCCTCCGGGGAGGGAAACTCCACGGCCTTGCAGCGGAGAAGATGTGATGTTTGCCAAGATCCTCATTGCCAACCGGGGCGAGATCGCCTGCCGCGTCTTCGACACGGCGCGCAGGCTCGGCGTGGCGACCGTGGCGGTCTATTCCGACGCGGACGCCACCGCGCGGCATGTCGCGATGGCCGACGAGGCCGTCCATATCGGCGGCCCGGCCCCGAAGGACAGCTACCTGCGCGGCGACGCGATCATCGAGGCTGCGCGGGCGACCGGGGCCGAGGCGATCCATCCGGGCTACGGCTTCCTCAGCGAGAACCCCGATTTCGTCGATGCGGTCGAAAAGGCGGGGCTCGTCTTCATCGGCCCGTCGGCGAAGGCGATCCGGGCGATGGGGCTCAAGGACGCGGCCAAGGCGCTGATGGAGGAGGCGGGCGTGCCCGTCGTGCCCGGCTATCACGGCGAGAACCAGGACCCCGAGCATCTTTCCGGCGCTGCCGACACCATCGGCTACCCGGTCCTGATCAAGGCCGTCGCGGGCGGCGGCGGCAAGGGGATGCGGCTCGTCGAGCGGGAAAAGGACTTCGCCGCCGCGCTGGAAAGCGCTCAGGGCGAGGCGCGGACTGCGTTCGGCAACCCCGCCGTGCTGATCGAGAAATACATCGAGAAGCCGCGCCATATCGAAGTGCAGGTCTTCGGCGACGGCACCCGTGCGGTGCATCTCTTCGAGCGCGACTGCTCGCTCCAGCGCCGCCACCAGAAGGTGATCGAGGAAGCCCCCGCGCCCGGCATGACCGAGGAGATGCGCGCCGCGATGGGGCAGGCGGCGGTGCGCGCCGCCGAGGCGATCGGCTATGCCGGCGCCGGCACCGTCGAGTTCATCGTCGACGCCTCCGAGGGCCTGCGCCCAGACCGCTTCTGGTTCATGGAGATGAACACGCGGCTGCAGGTCGAGCATCCCGTGACCGAGGCCGTGACCGGCGTCGATCTCGTCGAGTGGCAGCTGCGTGTGGCCTCCGGAGAGCCCTTGACCTCGCGGCAGGAGGATCTGCGCCTGAACGGCCACGCCTTCGAGGCGCGGCTTTACGCCGAGGACGTGCCGGCGGGCTTCCTGCCCGCGACCGGGACGCTCACGCATCTCCACTTCCCCGAGGGCGCGCGGGCGGATACCGGGGTGCGCCCCGGCGACACGATCAGCCCCTGGTATGATCCGATGATCGCCAAGATCGTCGTCCACGGGCCGACGCGGGCCATCGCGCTCTCGAAGCTGCGCGCAGCACTCGAGGATACCGAGGTGGCTGGGTCGGTCACGAACCTTTCGTTCCTCGCCGCGCTTGCCCGGCACGAGGGCTTCCGGGCGGGCGATGTCGATACCGGGCTCATCGCCCGCGACCTTGCCGCGCTGACCGAGGCCGCCGCGCCGGATCTGTCTGTCCGGGCGCTCGCGGCCCTTGGCGCGGGCGGGCTCGCGGAGGGCGGCGCGGGGCTTGCGGGCTTCACGCTCTGGGCGCCCCTGCGCCGCACGGTGACGCTCGACGGCACCGCCGCGGTGATCGAGGCGCTCGGGCAGGGCCATGCCCGCGTGACGATCGACGGCGAGGTCGCGGATTGCCACCTGCGCGGCGGCGCTTGGTGGGTGAACGGCCTGCCGGCGGGCGCACGGATCGTGCTCACGCCCGGAACCGTCAGCATCTTCGGGCCGGGCGCCTATCACTTCGACCTCGTCGATCCCCTCGACCGAATAAGCGACGCGGCGGGCGGTGGCCTCACGCTGTCGCCGATGCCGGGGCTCGTGAAAGCGGTCTTCGTGTCGAGCGGCCAGGCGGTCGCGGCGGGCGACCGGCTCGCGGTGCTCGAGGCGATGAAGATGGAACACACGCTGACCGCGGCCCGCGCCGGAACGGTGGCCGAGGTGCTGGTCGAAGCCGGCGCGCAGGTCGAGGCGGGCGCCGCACTCGTCCGGCTCGAGGAGGAGGAATGATCCGGCTCCACCATTGTCACCAGACGCGCTCGATGCGGCCGCTCTGGCTCCTGCGCGAGCTCGGGCTGAGGTTCGACGTGGTGATCCATCCGTTCGACAAGTCGCTGCGCTCGCTCGACTACCTGGCGCTCAACCCGGCGGGCCGGGTGCCGGCGCTCGAGATCGACGGCCGGGTGATCTGGGAAAGCGG
>JBFKMA010000025.1:0-13004 GCA_041630175.1 Albidovulum sp. | reverse complement strand
GCTGCGCGAGGCGCTGACGCCGGAATTCTGCGACATCTACGAGGCGGTCAAGCGCAACGAGTACAAGGAATTCCTCCAGGTCATCAGCCCTTGGGAGCGCGAGCATCTGCTGCTGAACGTCTGACCGCCGCGATCGGCGCTTTTCCGCAGGCCGCCTCCGGGCGGCCTGTAGTCTTTCGCCGGGACGTAAGATAAGGAAAATTGAAACTCGAGATTTCAAAAAGGTGAACCATGGCCACCGCCACCCAGGCGCTTCACCCCAGCAAAGCCCCGAATGTCTATCAGGCCGAGCCGATCCCCGAGGCCGCGCGGGCCGAGATCGACCGGCTCCTCGCGACGGGCGACCTCTTCCGCTACACCGCATCCGAAGGTGCGCCGGTGACGCTCCTCGAGGCGGAGTTCGGGGCCTTCATGGGCACGCGCTACGCGCTCGCCGTCTCCTCATGCTCGGCGGCGCTGTTTCTCGCGCTCCGCGCGCTCGACCTCATGCCCGGCGCGCGGGTGCTGATCCCGGCCTTCACCTTCGCCGCCGTGCCCTCGGCGGTCGTCCATGCCGGCTGCGAGCCGGTGCTGGTCGAGGTCGGCGACAATCTCCGCATCGACCTTGACGATATCCGCTCCAAGCTCGACGGCGCCGACGCGGTCCTCATCAGCCACATGCGCGGCCAGACATCGGACATGGATGCGATCATGGCCGAATGCGACGCACGGGGCGTGCCGGTCGTCGAGGATGCGGCGCATTCCCTCGGCACGCTGTGGTCAGGCCGCAAGATCGGCACGATCGGCAAGATCGGCTGCTTCTCGTTCCAGTCCTACAAGCTCGTCAATGCCGGCGAAGGCGGCATGTTCGTCACCGACGACCCCGAGCTCGCCGCCCGCGCGGTGATCATGTCGGGGGCTTACGAGCACAACTGGAAGAAACATCCCGGGCTGCAGAACGGCTTCGGGCGCTGGCAAAACCAGCTGCCGCTCTACAACATGCGGATGCAGAACCTTTCGGCGGCGGTGATCCGGCCGCAGATCCCCGAGATCGACGCCCGCGTGGCGGCAGGCCGCGCCAATCACGACCATGTCGCGGAACAGCTGAACAGCTCGCCGTGGATGGAGGTGCCGCCGGCGCTGCCGCAGGAGCTACGGGCGCCGGATTCGTTGCAGTTCAACCTCAGGGGCTTCACGAGCGACGACCAGGCGCACGCCTTCCAGGAGGCGGCCGCGCGGCGCGGCGTCAGCGTTCAGATCTTCGGGCTCTCGAAGGACAATGCCCGCGCCTTCTGGAACTGGCAGTTCCTCGGGCCACTGCCCGACCTGCCGAAGACCAGGGCGATGCTGATGCGGGCCTGCGACCTGCGCCTGCCGGCCCGGCTGACGCGCGCCGAACTCGACATGATCGCCACGGCGCTCCTTGATGCGGTCGCCGAAATCAAGGGCTGACCGCCCGCGCGCATCTTCCGTCGGCAAACATCCCCGCCGGAGGCCGGCACCACCCGGAAGCGTTCAGAGCTTGGCGAGCTTCGACTGCAAATCGGCGAGCTGCTTCTTGATCGCCTCGAGGTCCTCGTCCTCGCGCGCCTTGGCCTTCGCCTTCGGCTTCTCCTCGGGTGCGGCGCCCTCCTCGGGCGAGTTGGCGAACCCGCCCATGATCGATTTCAGGAACGCCTGCTGCTGACGCTGCAGCGCGTCGAACCCCGGCATTGAGGCCATCGGGTTCGGGAAGGTCGAGAGGTTCTCCAACATCTTCGACTGACCCTCGCGCAGCATCTCGAAGCTGGCGGCGAGGAATTGCGGCACCACGCTCTGCGCGTTCGTCGTGTAGCTGCGCACCAGATCGGTCAGCACGTCGATCGGCAACACGCTCTCGCCGCGGCTCTCGTGCTCGGCGATGATCTGCAGAAGGTACTGCCGCGTCAGGTCGTCGCCCGATTTCAGATCGACGATCTGCACGTCGCGCCCTTCACGGATGAAGGCCGCGATATCCTCAAGCGTCACGTAGTCGCTCGTCTCGGTATTGTAGAGCCGCCGGCTGGCGTAGCGCTTGATCAGCAGCGGCTTGGCGGTCTCGGCCATTACGTCTCTCCCCGGACAGTCTTTTTGGCGTTGCAGCGAGATTAAGCCGCACAGCAGAAAACACAACAAAAAGAAAGGCGGGCACAAGGCCCGCCTTAGTCCGGTCTCTCCGACAGGGAGGTGTTTCGGAGACCGTCAGATCACTTCACCGCGGAAGCGGCTTTTTTCGCGGCCGTGGTAACTTCCGCCTGGGCCTTCTTGACCGCGGCGGCCGCGTCTTCGGAGAAGTCCTTGCCGGCGGCGAGCATCAGCTCGACGGTTTCCATCTGGGCCTTCTTCGCGACTTCGGCGAAAGCGGCGAGGTTCTCGGCGGCCATTTCAGCGGCGGCCGACGCGAAGTCGGTCACGGCCTTGGAGTAGTCGGTCGGCTCGTCCTTGACCTTGGCGAGAACGCCAACCTTGGCGATCGTGTCCTTGGCCCACTTGGCCGAAATCTCGTTCGACTTCTCGGCGGCTTCGAGAGCAACCTTGGCGACCTTCTCGCCGAGGACGGCCGAGGTCTTGAACGTGTCCTGGAGCGCCTTCTGGTCAACCGGGAAGGTCGCGGCCATGTCCTGCATGACTTTGGTGAAGTCCTGGGTCTTCTGCATATCCGTATCTCCTGATCTGGGCGGCGGCCCGTGTTCCATCTGCAGACAACATAGATGCTGCACCGCAGCATTTCAAGTGTTTTTGCTGCGGTGCAGAAATTTCTTGTTTTCGTTCAGAATCAGACCTTTGGCGTCTCGGAAACATAGGTTCCGGGGGCCGGCGCCAGGACCGGATGCTCCGAATCACCGAGATCGCGCGCCGGAATCTGCTTGCCAGCGCGCTCCCGCAGCCAGGCTTCCCAGCGCGGCCACCAGCTGCCCTTGTTGAACTCCGCCGTCGCAAGCCACTGGTCGGCGTCGCCCATTTCGCCGTCATTGGTGTAGTGGCCGTATTTGACCTTGCTCGGCGGATTGACGATCCCGGCGATATGGCCCGATTGCGAGACCACGAAGGTCTTGTCCTTCGAGCCGAACTGCCGGATGCCGTTATACGAACCCTTCCACGGCGCGATGTGATCGGTTTCGCAGGCCACGGCGAAGAGCGGCGCCTTGACGTCGGCAAGCCCGATCGTCTCGCCGCAGATCGTGATCTTGCCGTCGGCGAGCTGGTTGCCCTGGCAGATCCTGCGCAGATACTCGACGGCCATGCGCGCCGGCAGGTTGGTGCCGTCGCCGTTCCAGTAGAGCAGGTCGAAGGCCGGCGGCGATTCGCCCATCATGTAGTTGCGGATCGCCGGCTGGTAGACGAGGTCGTTCGAGCGCAGGAACGAGAAGGTCCGCGCCATGAAATACTTGTCGAGATAGCCATCCTTGTCGACCTGGCCCTCGATCCCGTCGATGAAATCGTCGTCGAGGAACACCGCGACCTCGCCCGGATCCGAGAAATCGGTGAGCGTGGTGAAGAAGGTCGCCGAGTTGACCGACTTGTCGCCGCGCTTGGCGAGCACCGCCTGGGCCATGGTCAGCGCCGTGCCGGCGATGCAGTAGCCGACCGTGTTGACCTTCTTCTCGCCGGTGATCTTCTTGGCTTCCTCGATCGCGGCGATGATGCCCTCCTCGACATAGGCGTCGAGCCCGACATCGGCATAGCTCTGATCGGGGTTCTTCCAGCTCACCACGAACAGCGTGTAGCCCTGATCGACGATGAACTTGATCAGCGAGTTCGAGGGCTTGAGGTCGAGGATGTAGAACTTGTTGATCCAGGGCGGGAAGATCACGATCGGCGTCGCGTGCACCGTCTCGGTCGTGGGCTTGTACTGGATCAGCTCCATCATCCGGTTGCGGTAGACCACCGCGCCTTCGGTCGCGCCGATATTCTCGCCGAGCTTGAACGCGTCGGGATCGGCGAGCGTGACCAGAAGGTCGCCGCGGTTCGACTCCACATCGCGCACGAGGTTCTCGAGCCCCTTCACCAGGCTTTCGCCCTCGGTCTCGACCGCGCGTTCGAGCGCGTCGGGATTGGTGCCGAGGAAATTCGTCGGCGCCATCATGTCCATGATCTGGCGTGCGAAATGCTCCACGCGCTTGCGTTCGTGCGGCGCCAGGTCGTCGATATTCGCCAGCGCCTGCTCCATCGCCGCGACATTGCGGAAATACTGCTGCTTGACGAAGTTGAAATACGGATGCGTCTTCCACAGCGGATTGGAGAACCGGCGATCCGTGGGCGTGTCGTCCTCCGGCGCGGTGAACTTGCCCGAGGCGAGCGCCTGCTGCGCGTCGAGATAGTGCTTGAGCGTCTTGCCCCAGAGCACGGCCTGCTGCTCGATCAGCTTGCCGGGATTCTCAAGCGCCTCCTTCCAGTAGGCGTTCACGGCATGGGCGAAGAGCCCGGCGCCCGGCGCCTCGACCGCGGGGTTGGGCGTCCGCTTCTGCGCCATCGCCTGGATGAGCCGCTGCGTCAGCTCTTCGACTCTGGCCAAATTGACACTCAGTTTCTCGAGATTTTCAGGGGGGGACTTAAGTTCTGTTGTCATCCTGAGCTTTCCTCCCTACTCTGTTGCACCGCAGCATAGCGATGTTGCATCTGCGATAAAAGCGGCGATTCACCCCCGCCGTCGGTACAGGAGTTGCCATGAAGGGTATGTTCTCTTACGACCTGATGGAGAGTGCGCGCAACACCAACGAGTGGTTGGGCGCCTCGGCGCGGGCGATGTCGTCATACCCGGTCTGGGGCCTCGTACCCCACCCCATGTTCAAGGTTCTCTCGGCCTGGGGCCGCATCACTGAACGTAGTTTCGCCCGCATGGTGATCAAGCCCGACTGGGGCATCCGCACCGTCGTCGGCTCCGACGACCGCGATCATCTGGTCGATGTCGAGACCCTGGTTTCCCGCCCCTTCGGCGACCTCATCCACTTCCGCGTCGTCGGGCGCGAGCCGATGCCGCGCCGCGTGCTTCTCGTCGCGCCGATGTCGGGGCATTACGCGACGCTCTTGCGCTCCACCGTCGTCAGCCTGCTGCCGGACTGCGACGTCTATGTCACGGACTGGCACAACGCGCGCGACATCCCGGTCAGCGCCGGCAAGTTCGACATCGAGGACTACACGCTCTACCTCGTTGATTTCATGCGCCATCTCGGACCGGACCTGCATGTCGTCGCGATCTGCCAGCCCGCACCGTCGGCGCTTGCCGCGACCGCGCTCCTGGCTGAGGAGGATCCCGCGGCGCAGCCCCGCACGCTGACGCTCATCGGCGGCCCGATCGACCCCGACGCGGCGCCGACCGAGGTCACCGACTTCGGCCGCCGCCTGACAATGGGCCAGCTTGAGCATCTCGCGATCCAGCGGGTCGGCTTCAAATATGCCGGCGCCGGGCGGCTGGTCTATCCGGGCCTGCTGCAACTCGCCTCGTTCATCTCGATGAACCTCGAGCGCCACGGCAAGGCCTTCTCCGACCAGATCGTGCGAGCGGCCAAGGGCGAGGCCAAGGAGCGCGACGCCCACAACCGCTTCTATGACGAATATCTCTCGGTCATGGACATGCCGGCCGAGTTCTACCTGTCGACGGTGGAGCGGATCTTCAAGAACCGGGAGATCGCCACGAACACCTTCACGGTGGCCGGCAAGCGAATCGACATCGGCAAGATCACCGATGTCGCGGTCAAGGTCGTGGAGGGCGAGGAGGACGACATCTCCGCGCCGGGCCAGTGCCTCGCGGCGCTCGATCTCTGCACCGGCCTGCCCGAATCGAAGAAGGCAAGCCACCTCGAACCCGGCGCCGGCCATTACGGCATCTTCGCCGGCAAGTCCTGGCGCAACAACATCCGCCCGCTGGTGCTCGACTTCTTCGACCAGAATTCCGGCGCGCCGCGCAAGAGCCGCGCCGGCAAGACCGAAATCCGCGCGGTCTGACGCGCGGCGCTAGTCGTCGCCGCGGATCAGGACCTTCAGGACCGACAGCTCGATCAGCTTCAGGCATTCGGGCGTCGAGAACCGGTGGTCGGCGCCCTTGACCAGCGTGAGCCGGATATCCGGCCCCGTGACATGCTCGATGAGCCGGACCGCCACCGCGACCGGCACATCGGTGTCGGCGGTTCCCTGCAGCATCCGCACCGGAAACGGCAGATCCAGCGGACTGCGCAGCACCAGCCGGTCGCGGCCGTCTTCGATCAGGCGGCGGGTGATGATGTAGGGCTCGTCGGAATAGTCGGAGGGCAGCGCGATCCGCCCGGCCTCCATCAGTTCGTCGCGCTGCGCCTGGGTGAACTCGCCCCACATCCCGTCCTCGGTGAAATCCGGCGCCGCGGCGATGGTGACGAGCCCCGCGACCTTCCCAGGGCATTCCCGCGCCATCATGAGCGCGATCCAGCCGCCCATCGACGAGCCGACCAGCACCTGCGGCCCCTCGGTCAGCGCGAGGATCGCCGCCCGCGCATCCTCGAACCAGTCGCCGATGCAGCCGTCGAGGAAATCGCCCGAGGACTGGCCGTGCCCGGAATAGTCGAGCCGCAGGAAGGCCCGGCCCTGCGCCCTGGCCCAGGCCTCGAGCGCCAGCGCCTTCGTGCCTTCCTTGTCGGATCTGAACCCGCCGAGGAACACCACGCCGGGCAGTGCGCCCTCGACGCGGTCATAGGCGATCCGCCGCCCCTCGGCCGTCGTCAGATACTCGGTCATCGCGGTCCCTCCCTGCTTCCACTTGGTCTAAATATCCCCGGGGGTCCGGGGGTGGAACCCCCGGCCCGTTGACTTCGCCGCACCGATTGGGAATAGAGGCGCGACATACCCGCAACCGGGCGTTCCGTGGGCGCCAAACCGACGAGGAGCCGGCCATGAGCCAGATTTCCCTGACATTCCCCGATGGCAACAAGCGCGAATTCGCGAAGGGCGTGACGCCCGGCGAAGTCGCCGCGGCGATCGCGCCGTCGCTCGGCAAGGCCGCGATCTCGGCCAGCGTCGACGGCAAGCATTACGACCTGCAATGGCCGATCGACTCCGACGCGACCATCGCGATCCACACGATGAAGGACGACGCCCAGGCGCTCGAACTCATCCGCCACGACTTCGCCCATGTGATGGCCCGCGCCGTGCAGAAGCTCTGGCCCGAGGTCAAGGTCACGATCGGCCCGGTGGTCGAGAACGGCTGGTATTACGACTTCGACCGCGAGGAGCCGTTCACGCCCGAGGATCTCGGCCTGATCGAGAAGGAGATGCGCGCCATCATCGCCGAGCGCGACCCGGTCAAGACCGAGGTCTGGGAGCGCAGCCGCGCCATCGCCCATTACGTCGCCAAGAACGAGCCGTTCAAGGTCGAACTGATCGAGGCGATCCCCGGCGACGAACCCTTGCGCATGTATTGGCACGGCCACTGGCAGGATCTCTGCCGCGGCCCGCATCTCCAGCATACCGGCCAGCTTCCCGCAGACGCCTTCAAGCTGATGAGCGTCGCCGGCGCCTACTGGCGCGGCGACCACACCAAGAAGCAGCTTCAGCGCATCTATGGCGTCAGCTTCAAGAACCGCGAGGACCTCAAGGCCTATCTCACGATGCTGGAAGAGGCCGCCAAGCGCGACCACCGCAAGTTGGGGCGCGAGATGGAGCTCTTCCACATGCAGGAAGAAGCCCCCGGCATGGTCTTCTGGCACCCGAACGGCTGGACCGTCTACTCAGCACTTCAGGACTACATGCGCCGGCGGCTGGTGCGCGCCGGCTACAAGGAGATCAAGACCCCGCAGGTCGTCGACCGCGTGCTCTGGGAACGCTCGGGCCACTGGGAGGCCTACCGCGAGAACATGTTCATCGTCGAGGTCGACGAGGAAGGCGCCAAGGAAAAGCGCATCAACGCGCTGAAACCGATGAACTGCCCCTGCCACGTCCAGGTCTACAACCAGGGCCTCAAGAGCTACCGCGACCTGCCCTTGCGGCTCGCGGAATTCGGCTCCTGCCACCGCTATGAATCGTCGGGTTCGATGCACGGCCTCATGCGGGTGCGCGGCTTCGTGCAGGACGATGCCCATATCTTCTGCACCGAGGACCAGATCGAGGCCGAATGCGCCAACTTCATCGCGCTTCTGTCGTCGATCTACGAAGACCTCGGCTTCACCAAGTTCGACATCAAGCTTTCGACCCGGCCCGAGGTCCGCGTGGGCAGTGACGAGATCTGGGACAAGGCTGAAGCCGCGCTCGAAAGCGCGGTCCGCAAGGTCCGCAACGACTATGTCATCGACCCCGGCGAGGGCGCATTTTACGGGCCGAAGCTCGACTTCAAGCTTACCGATGCGATCGGGCGGGAATGGCAGTGCGGCACCTTCCAGGTCGATTTCAACCTGCCGGTCCGGCTCGGCGCGGAATATGTCGGCGAGGACGGCGCCAAGCACCGCCCGGTGATGCTCCACCGCGCGATCCTCGGCAGCTTCGAACGCTTCCTCGGGATTCTCATCGAGAACTACGCCGGCAAGCTGCCATTCTGGCTGGCGCCGCGACAGGTCGTCGTCGCCTCGATCGTCTCGGATGCCGACGACTACGTGCACGAGGTCGTCGCCAGGCTTCGCGATGCCGGGCTCCGGGCCGAGGCCGACACCCGCAACGAGAAGATCAACTACAAGGTCCGCGAACATTCGGTCGGCAAGGTTCCGGTGATCCTCGCCATCGGCATGAAGGAAGTCGCCGAGCGGACCGTTTCGATCCGCCGCCTCGGCGAGACCCGGACCGAAACCATGGCGCTTGCCGGCGCGGTCGAATCCTTCGCCGCCGAGGCCACCCCACCGGACATCAAGAAATAAGCGAAGTCAGAATGTTGCGGGCGCCTCTTCAGACGGCGCCCGCGGCGTTTCCGGGCCGGTTCCGGGCCACGCCCGTGTTACAATCCATCACTCACCCGTGGCCCACAGTTTCGTGAATGGTCAGGCCCGGCTCTTGCGATTACCGTCGCCGCTGTCTCAATGACGAAACCGCAAGAATAGTAACAAGGGAAACACCATGTCTCACTCGATGAAGACCCTCGCCGTCGCCGGTTCGCTCGCCGCGGCCCTGTCAGCACATATCGCGACGCCGGCAGCGGCCCAGGAAGCCAAGGAGAAGTGCTACGGCGTGGCGCTCGCCGGTCAGAACGACTGTGCCGCGGGCCCGGGCACGACCTGCGCCGGCACCTCGTCGGTGGACTATCAGGGCAACTCGTGGAAGCTCGTCCCGGCCGGCTCCTGCGCGACGATGGAACTGCCCGACGGCCGCATGGGCTCGCTCGAGGCGCTTGACCGCGACCTGCCGCAGGGCTGACACCGATGCGGCACCTCCGGCCCCTGCGGCCGGAGGTGCCGGCCAGCGCCACGGGGGATGAGATGCTCGACCGATCCGCGACGTTCGACCTGCCGGCCCGCCCCGGCGTCGGCTACAAGCCGCAGCATTTCTCCGGCATCCTGAAGGATGCCGGCGAGGTGCGATGGCTCGAAATCCACGCGGAGAACTACATGGGCGACGGCGGCCGCCCGCTCGCGCAGCTCCGCCATCTGGCCGAACGCTTCGCGATCTCGGTGCATGGCGTGGGCCTGTCGATCGGCGGCGAAGGCCCGCTCGACCGCGACCACCTCGCGCGGCTGAAGCATCTCTGCGGCTGGCTCAACCCGGCGAGCTTCTCCGAGCACCTCGCCTGGTCCACCCATGACGCCGAGTTCCTCAATGACCTCCTGCCCCTGCCCTACACGGAGGCGACGCTGGCCCGCGTCGCCGATCATGTCGACGAGGTGCAGGACGTGGTCGGCCGCCGGATGCTTCTCGAAAACCCCTCGGTCTACCTGGACTTCACCGAGACGAACCTCGACGAAATCGACTTCCTCACCGAGATCGCCAATCGCACTGGCTGCGGCCTGCTGCTCGACGTCAACAACGTCTATGTCAGCTCGACCAACCGGCAGACTGATCCTTACGACTATATCGACCGCTTCCCGCATCACCTCGTCGGCGAGATCCATCTCGGCGGTCATGACGCGGATGCCGACGATGCCGGCGCGCCGCTCCTGATCGACGCGCATGGCTCCGAGGTCGCCGACCCGGTCTGGCGTCTCTATGCCCACACGATCACCAAGGGCGGGCCGAAGCCCACGCTCATCGAATGGGACAACGACGTGCCGGACTGGCCGGTGCTCGCCGAAGAGGCCGCGCGCGCCGCCCGGATCCTCGACAGGGTCGCGGCATGAGCCAGTCGGAGTTCCGCGCCGCGCTCCTGGACCCTGCGCGTCCGGTGCCCGCGGGCCTGACCGACCCGCAGGGCCGCCCCGCGGGCCGCCGCTTCAACGTCTACCGCAACAACGTGACCGCCTCGCTGACCGAGGCGCTCCGCCAGGCCTTCCCGGTCATCCTGAAACTCGTGGGCGAGGAGTTCTTCACCGCGATGGCGCGCGAACATCTGCGCGCCCATCCGCCGCGCTCGCCCCTCCTGATGTTCTACGGCGAGGACATGCCGGCCTTTCTCGAGGCCTTCCCCCCGGTCGCGCATCTTGGCTACCTGCCCGACATCGCCCGGCTGGAACTGGCCTTGCGCCACGCCTATCACGCCGCCGACGCCGAGCCCATCGCGCCCGAGACGCTCCAGGCGCTCGCCCCCGACGCACTGGTGGCGTCACGCCTCAAGCTTGCGCCCGCGCTGCGGCTCGTCCGCTCGCGCTGGCCGATCCACGCGATCTGGCACGCCAATGCCAAGGGCGGCGGCGCGCCGAATGAGGTCGTGGCCGAGGACGTGCTCGTCATCCGCCCCGACTACGACGCGGAGCCGGCGCTGCTGCCGCCCGGCGCCGCCCCCTTCATCGCCGCGCTTCTCGGCGGCGCGACCTTCGGCGACGCGCTCGATGCGGGCGGCGCGTTCGACCTGACCGCGACGCTCGGCCTTCTGCTGTCCGCCCGCGCCATCACCGAGATCATGCCCGGAGACCAGCCGTGATCGCCCTTTACGACCGCCTCGCTGCCGGCCTTTCCCGGATCGCCCCCGCCACTCTGCCGACGCTCGCGCGGCTGACCTTCGCGGGCGTGCTCCTCGTCTACTTCTGGAATTCGGCGAGGACGAAGCTCGGCGACGGGCTGCTCGGCCTCTTCCACCCCTCCGACGGCGCCTATATCCAGATCTTTCCCAAGGCGGTCGAGGCGGCGGGCTACGACTTCTCGCAGCTTGGTTTCTACCATTGGGCGGTGGTCACCGCCGGCACCTGGGCCGAACTCGTGCTGCCGCTCCTGATTCTCGTCGGGCTGTTCACCCGTCTCGCGAGCCTCGGGATGATCGGCTTCGTCGTGGTGCAGAGCCTGACCGACGTCGTTGGCCACGGTGTCGCGGGCAAGGATCTCGGCCGCTGGTTCGACGCGGCCTCCGGCGCGCTGATCCTCGACCAGCGGGCGCTGTGGGTCCTGCTGCTCATGACGCTGGTTCTTCTGGGCGCCGGCCCGCTTTCGCTCGACCGCTATCTGGCGCGCGGCCGCAACTGAACGGCGACTCCGGCAAACCTCTTGATTTTTGCCAAGAATCGCTCATCCTTTCCCTCGCGTGACCGCAGACTTTCTACCGCCTCCCTCCTTTCGGGGCAGCCGGGAGACTTGAAAGACCTGGCTGCACGGCCCCGGCAATGGCGCGCGGGGATTGACGACGAAGGAGATACGGATGGCCACAGGCACCGTTAAATGGTTCAACACCACCAAGGGTTTCGGCTTCATCGCACCGGATGACGGCGGCAAGGATGTTTTCGTGCACATCTCCGCGGTCGAGCGCGCGGGCCTGAAAACGCTCGCCGACAACCAGAAAGTCTCCTACGAGATGCAGTCTGGCCGTGACGGCCGCTCATCCGCCGGTGATCTGAAACTGCTCTGAGTGCGTTTCGCCTCAGCCGCCTGACGGCCCGCCCGCGCGGGCCGTCTTCGTGCCCATGAGCGCCGCCCGCACCTCCGGCCCCCAGCCGAGATGGAGCGTCCCCTCGGTCTCGATCACCGGGCGCTTCATCAGCGTGGGATGGGCCGCCAGGAGCGCGTCCATCGGCGCGTCCCGCTCCGCGGCATCGAGCGCGCGCCAGGTCGTCGAGGCGCGATTGACGAGCCGCTCTCCGAACGCGGCAAGAAACCGGGCGCGCAGTTCCGCCTCGAGGGGCGCTGCCCGGACATCGCGGAAGCTCACGTCGAACCCGGCCGCCTTCAGCGCCTTCAGCGCCTTCCGGCAGGTGTCGCAGCTGCTGATTCCGTACAGGATCATGTCTCGATCTCCCCGGTTCTGGGCTTTGCCGTAGACACCGGAACACCGCGGGGCGCAAGCCGTCGGCGGGAAGCTGCCGCACCGCCCTTCGGCTGGCCGCCCCGATCGGCGGAAATCCGTGCATGATCGGCAGGATTCGGTTGTTTCCCCGCCGGCAACAGAGACACCGGTTGCGCTTCATTCGCTTGCGATTTAGCACCATGATAGTGGCTGTGCCGAGTGACCGTCATTGAATCGACCACAAAGGAATGTTCCGCGAGGATCTGCCCTAACAGGCCCGCGGAAGGGGGACATATGACTGTTTCGAACGACCTGATCGAGCGCCTGTCGACCGAGACGGGGCGCCGCCTGAGCGAGCGCGCGCGGCAAGGCCGCCGGGCTGCGCTTGCCCGGATCTCGCGCTGCTGCGTGACCGTCACCACCGACGGCACCAGGACGCACGAGGAATACTTCGAAGAGACGCCGACGCTCGGCCAGATCATGCAGCGCGTCGGACCGGAGGCCTTCATCGTCTCGATCACGATGAAACGGCAGCCGCTGCGCGAGCGGATCCGGCTGGCGCTGGTCGCCGCCTGACGACCGCTAGGCGCCGCCGCGGCGTGCGGGCTGCGTCCTTGGCGGCCCTGCCCGTGCGTTGCCGATCCGCGCCGGGCGCCATCCGGCGTTCCGGCAGCCTTGGGTCGTTTCGGGGTTTTCCGCGCGATTCGACGGCGGTTTCGGGCCTGGGTGATTTCCACCGCTGATTGCGGCGCGT
>JBFKMA010000024.1:0-13007 GCA_041630175.1 Albidovulum sp. | reverse complement strand
GGAACGGGCTTCGGGCAGCCAATGAAGCGACTCGACGACACACCCTCCGCCTCGCGAAAGGCGACGATGCAGCATGCGGCGCTCTGCTACCGCGTGACGAAGAAGAAGGGCACCCAGGTTCTTCTGATCACCAGCCGCGACACCGGCCGCTGGGTGATCCCGAAGGGCTGGCCGATGAAGGGCCTGACGCCGGCGGAGGCCGCCGAGTGCGAGGCCTTCGAGGAGGCGGGCGTCAGGGGCCATCTACACGGCGACTGCCTCGGGCTTTACGCCTACGACAAGGTGATGGGCGACGGTTCGAAGCAGCCGGTCGTGGTCTCGGTCTTTCCCATCGAGGTCGACAAGCTCTGTACCGACTTTCCCGAAAAGGGACAGCGCGACCGCAAGTGGTTCCGGCCGGAAAAGGCCTCGTCCCGCGTCGACGAGCCGGAATTGCGCGACCTGATCGCCGGTTTCGATCCCGCGAAGCTGAACGGCCCCGACGCGCGAAACGCTTGATTTTTCCGCCGTTCTGCCCAAATAGAGCGGGACTCCTGTAGGGTGGGACCATGATCCGCTACACGCTCAGCTGCGCCGATGGCCACGGCTTCGAAAGCTGGTTCCAGTCGGCCGAGGCCTTCGACCGGCTCCTGGCCGGCGGCCATGTGAGCTGTGCGGTCTGCGGCTCCGCCGAGGTGACGAAGACGCTCATGGCGCCCGCGGTCCGCCCGGCGCACAAGACCGCCGCGCCGGCGGCGCCGCAGCTCTCCCGCCCCGCCAACCCGGCCGAGGCGGCGATCGCGGCGCTGCGGCGCCGGATCGAGGCGAATTCCGACTATGTCGGTTTGAACTTCGCCGCCGAGGCCCGCGCCATGCACGAGGGCGACGCGCCGGAACGTTCGATCTACGGCGAAGCGCATGTGGACGAGGCGAAGAAGCTCCTCGAGGACGGCGTGCCGGTGGCGCCGCTGCCCTTCATGCCGGTGCGCAAGACCAACTGAGGCAAAGCCGGCGGTGCCGCCGCCGCATGACTCGCCCCTTGCCCTTCCGCCCCCCGCCGCATAAGAAGCCCGCGATTTGACTCGGGTGCGACAGGGGGGCCAACATGCCGCTTCTCGTGATGAAATTCGGCGGCACCTCGGTGGCCGATCTCGACCGCATCCAGAACGCTGCCCAGAAGGTCAAGCGCGAGGTCGCGCGCGGCTACGACGTGATCGTCATCGTCTCGGCGATGTCCGGCAAGACCAACGAGCTCGTCGGCTGGGTCGAGTCGACCTCGCATCTCTACGACGCGCGCGAATACGATGCCGTCGTCGCCTCGGGCGAGAACATCACCGCCGGCCTCATGGCGCTGCGGCTGCAGGAGATGGGCGTTCCGGCGCGGTCCTGGCAGGGCTGGCAGGTGCCGATCAACACCACCTCGGCGCATTCCGCGGCGCGGTTCGAATCGATCCCGCGCGAGAATATCGACGCCAAGTTCGCCGAGGGCTTCAAGGTCGCCGTCGTCGCGGGCTTCCAGGGCGTCAGCCACGAACACCGCATCACCACGCTCGGCCGCGGCGGCTCGGACACGACCGCGGTCGCCTTCGCCGCCGCCTTCGGGGCCGAGCGCTGCGACATCTACACCGACGTGGACGGCGTCTACACCACCGACCCGCGCATCACGTCGAAGGCCCGCAAGCTCGACAAGATCGCCTTCGAGGAAATGCTGGAACTCGCCTCGCTGGGCGCCAAGGTCCTGCAGACCCGCTCGGTCGAACTTGCCATGCGCTACAACGTGCGGCTGCGCGTGCTGTCCTCGTTCGAGGATACTGACGAAAACTCCGGCACCCTGGTCTGCGACGAGGAGGAAATCATGGAATCGAAAGTCGTCTCTGGCGTCGCCTATAGCCGCGACGAAGCCAAGATCACGCTGGTGACGGTCGAGGACCGCCCCGGCATCGCCGCCGCGATCTTCGGCCCGCTGGCCGAAGCCGGCGTGAACGTGGACATGATCGTCCAGAACATTTCCGAGAAGAACTACGAGGGCCACACCGTCGCCGTGACCGACATGACCTTCTCCTGCCCCACCAACCAGGTCGCGCGCGCGAAGAAGGCGCTCGAAGACGCCCGCGCCAGCGGGACGATCGACTATGACGACCTCGTCATCGACACCGAGGTCGCCAAGGTCTCGGTCGTCGGCATCGGCATGCGCTCGCAGTCCGGCGTCGCCAGCAAGATGTTCGAGGCGCTGGCCTCCGAGAACATCAACATCAAGGTCATCGGCACGTCCGAGATCAAAGTTTCGGTGCTGATCGACCGGAAATATATGGAATTGGCCGTTCAGGCGCTCCATGATGCCTTCGAACTGGACAAGGCCTCCTGACGCCGGGGGCCAAAAAGAATGGCACTGACGGGGAGTCATGCCCGAACGCACCGAGAGCGAAAGTCGCAAGCTTCTCAGACGCTTGCGCGATACACTTGCGGAAGCCGGCGCCGGGCAGGAACGGCTTGACCGCATCACCCATCTGATCGCAGATTCGATGCGGTCGGAGGTGTGCTCGATCTATCTTTTCCGCGACGACGACACGCTGGAGCTTTGCGCCACCGAGGGCCTGAAGCCGGAATCGGTGCACAAGACCCGGATGCGGCTCGGCGAGGGGCTCGTCGGCCGCGTCGCCAAGACCTCGGCGCCGATCAACACCGCCAACGCGCCCGCCGAGAAGGGCTTCCGCTACATGCCCGAGACCGGCGAGGAGATCTATTCCTCGTTCCTCGGCGTGCCGATCCAGCGCCTGGGCGAAAAGCTCGGCGTGCTCGTCGTGCAGTCGAAGCAGGCGCGGCTCTTCTCCGACGACGAGGTCTATGCGCTCGAGGTCGTCGCCATGGTGCTGGCCGAGATGACCGAGCTCGGCGCGTTCATCGGCGAGGGCGAGGCGCTCTCCGCGCTGCACCAGCAGCCGGTGATGTATCGCGGCGTGACCGGCCAGGAAGGCGCCGCCGAGGGCCGGGTCTGGCTGCACGAGCCGCGGGTCGTGATCACCAACCCGGTCGGCGACGATCCGAAGAAGGAGCGCGCGCGCCTCAAGGAGGCGGTCGACCAACTGCGCCTCTCGGTCGACGCGATGCTGACCATGACCGACGGCCAGGACAAGGAGCAGCGGCAGGTCCTCGAAGCCTACCGGATGTTCGCCAATTCGCGCGGCTGGATGCGGCGCATGGAGGAGGACATCGCCCGCGGCCTCTCGGCCGAGGCGGCCGTGGAGAAGGAACAGTCCGCCGCCCGCGCCCGGCTCGAATCGGTGCCCGACCCCTATCTGCGCGACCGGCTCCATGACCTCGATGACCTGTCGAACCGGCTGCTGCGCATCCTCACCGGCCAGGGCAGCGATACCGGCGCCGAGCTACCCGACGACCCGGTTCTCGTCGCGCGCAATATCGGGCCGGCCGAGCTACTGGATTACGGCCGCAAGCTCCGCGGCGTGGTGCTCGAGGAGGGCGCGGTCGGCTCGCATGCCGCGGTGGTCGCCCGCGCGCTCGCGATCCCGCTGGTCATCCATGCCGAGCGGATCACCACCGAGGCCCTCAATGGCGACGCGATCCTCGTCGACGGCGACCAGGGCATCGTGCATCTGCGCCCCGAGGACACCGTCGCCGCCGCCTTCCGCGACAAGATCGCCATGCAGGCCGCCGCACAGAGCCGCTACGCCTCCTTGCGCGACAAGCCCGCGACCGCGAAATGCGGCACCACGATCGCGCTGCACATGAATGCCGGCCTCATGGCCGACCTGCCCTCGCTCGTCGGTTCCGGCGCCGAGGGGGTGGGCCTCTTCCGCACCGAGCTTCAGTTCCTGATCCGCACCAGCGTCCCCAAGCGCGGCGAGCTTGCCGCGATCTATTCCGGCGTGCTCGACGCCGCGAAGGGCAAGCGCGTGGTGTTCCGCACGCTCGACATCGGTTCGGACAAGGTGCTGCCCTACATGAAGCGGGTGGACGAGCCGAACCCGGCGATGGGCTGGCGCGCGATCCGGGTGGCGCTCGACAAACCCGGCATCATGCGGATGCAGCTCCAGGCGCTGTTGCGCGGCGCCAAGGGGCGGCCCTTGTCGGTGATGTTCCCCTTCGTGGCGGAGTTCGAAGAATTCCGCACCGCCCGGCAGATGCTGCTCGACGAGGTCGCGCGCGAACGCCAGTTCGGCCACCAGCTTCCCGGCGCGGTGCGGATCGGCGCGATGCTCGAAACGCCCTCGCTCGCCTTCGCGCCGAAGCAGTTCTTCGAGATGACCGATTTCCTCTCGGTCGGCGGCAACGACCTCAAGCAGTTCTTCTTCGCTGCTGACCGCGAGAACGAGACCGTCCGTCGGCGCTACGACATGCTGAACACGAGCTTCCTGCACTTCCTCGGCCACATCATCGAGCGCTGCGCGGAAACCAAGACCGAGCTTTCGTTCTGCGGCGAGGATGCCGGCCGCCCGATCGAGGCGGTCTGCCTTGCCGCGCTCGGCTTCCGGTCGCTCTCGATGCGCCCGGCCTCGATCGGCCCGGTGAAGCACCTGATCCGCCGCATCGACCTCTCGGAGCTTCGGCGCGTGATCGAGGCAGAATGCCGATCCGGCGCGACCAGTATCCGCGCCGGCGTCTTGGGCTGGCTGTCGAAGCAGGACATCTGAACGCGGCGCCGAGCGATCAGCCCCCCGCGCCGATCCGCAGCAGGCTGTCGCGGAACTCCGCCTCGACCACTGCCGCGCCATGCCGCTCGGCGAGCCGCTTCAGCCCGAAGCGGACATGCGCCATCTCCTGGTAGTAGCTGAGGAAGGCGAGGTTCACCCCCGCCCCGGCCGCCGCCCCGAGGACCGGCACCGCCTGGCTCGCGAGCTTGCGCCCGAGCACCGCCGCCAGGGCCGGCGCAACCTGCTGGATCAGCGCCTGCAGGGTCGCGCCGTTGACGGCGAGCCGGGTGCCGAGAAAGCTGGTATCGACCCCGTCATCGCCCGCCAGCGGCCCGCCAGCGCCGAAGATCTCGAGGCAGATCAGCCGCGTCTCCGCGGCCTGCGGATCGAACCCATGTGCGCCGGCGACCTTCTGCATCGCGCCGAAGAACAGAGCCACCGTCGCCGGCAGCTCCACCATCGCCGAGCCGAGCCCGCCCATGCCGCCGAGCGCGCCGCCCGTCGCCGCCGCGACCCGGTGCCCCCAGGCGCCGGCATCGGGCACCGAGGGATGCGCGCCGACCCGGCCCGCCGCCCAATAGGCGCCTTCGAGGATCTCGGCGGTTCCGGTCTCGATCAGCCGCCGGAGCGATGGCGGCAGCTTGCCAAGCCGCGTCTCGATCCGCCCGCCAAGCGCGTTCATCGCCCGCATCACCGGCCCGTTCGCGCGCCTCAGCCGGAGCGCGAGCGCCGCGATCTCGACCAGGGCGTCGGGCGGCAGGGCGGCGTCCGGCAGCCCCGCGGCGACGGGATCGCGGCCGGGGCCCGGCACCGGAAACGTGGGGCCTTCGTTCATTTCCCCTAGATAAGTGCCGCGCGCCCGGCCTTCAATCTTCCGCGCCCTCGGCCTTCGTCACCGGCCCCCGCACCCCGTCCCAGGCGCCGGGCCTGAGCGTCAGCCCCAGCACCCGCTCGGGGTTCGTCGGCGGCGGCATCTCGACACCTTCGAGCCGGCGGAACCCGAAGCGCCGGTAATAGGGCAGATCGCCCACCAGCAGCACCCGCTCCCAGCCGAGCCGCGCCGCCTCGGCGAGGCTCTCGTGCATCAGCATCCCGCCCAGCCCCTCGCCCTGCCGCGTCGGATGGACCGCGACGGGACCGAGGAGCAGCGCCCGTCTGCCGCCCACCAGCACCGGCCAGTAGCGGATCACCGCCGCGAGGATGCCGTCGACGTCGCGCAGCGTCAGGCAGAGCTCCGCGACCCGCGGCACGCCGTCCCTGAGCCGGTAGGACGAAAGCGCAGTCCGCCCCGGCGCGAAGCAGAGGTCGTAAAGCGCCTCCACCTCCCACCAGTCCGCATCGGTTTCCTGCTCGAGCCGGTACAAAGGTGCCCATCTCCCCGAATCCGCTGGAATTCGGCCCTAACATGCGGGCAGGATCGGTTCAAACCGAATGAGGAGAGGCATGTTCTATCGCCCCGAAGACGGCCACGGCCTGCCGCACAACCCGTTCAACGCGATCATCACGCCGCGGCCGATCGGTTGGATCTCCTCGCGCGGGAGCATGGGCGACAACCTCGCCCCCTATTCCTTCTTCAATGGCATCGCCTACACGCCGCCGCAGGTGATGTTCGCCTCAACCGCCCGCAAGGACAGCCTGACGAATATCGAGGAAACCCGCGTCTTCGCCGTCAACATCGTCGAATACGCCGCGCGCGCGAAGATGAACCTGACCTCGGGCAGCTACCCGCCCGACACCGACGAATTCACGCTTGCCGGCATCGAGCGCGCGGAGTGCGAGACGATCCCCTGCCCCCGCGTCGCGGGCGCCCCCGCCAATCTCGAATGCCGCGTGGTCGAGATCGTGGAACTCAGGGGCAAGGACAACTTCCTCATCATCGGCGAGGTCACCGGCATCCACCTGCGCGACGACTGCGTCGTGGACGGCCGCTTCGACGTCACCCGGTTCCAGCCGGTCGCGCGCGGCGGCTACCGCGACTACTCGGTCGTCACCGAGGTCTTCGAGATGCTGAGGCCCGGGCAGAAGTAACGACGCCCGCCTCAATGCGCGCCGAAGAGCCCGCCGCGCACGTTGTAATCGACCGCCAGCGCGTAATCCGGGTCGTCGTCGCTATCGACCATCAACTGGCCCGCGCGGTGCAGGAGGCTGTGGCAGTCGCGGCTCAGATGGCGCAGGGACAGGGTCTTGCCGAGCGCGTCGTAGCGCGCCGCCAGCGCCTCGATCGCGGCCAGCGCCGACTGGTCGGCCACTCGGCTCTCGGCGAAGTCGACGACGACCTGATCGGGGTCTTCCTCGGGCGTGAACAGCTCCGAAAACCCCGCGGCGGACCCGAAGAAGAGCGGCCCCTCGATGCGGTAGACCTTGGCGCCCTGCCCGTCCAGCGCCGTGGTGGCATGGATGCGCCGCGCGTTCTGCCAGGCGTAGGCGAGCGCCGAGATGATCACCCCCGCGACGACCGCCGTCGCGAGGTCCGTCGCCACCGTCACCGCGGTCACGAGCACGATCACCACCGCGTCAATGCGCGGCACGCGGGCGAGCACCCGGAAGCTCTTCCAGGCGAAGGTGCCGATCACCACCATCAGCATCACGCCGACGAGCGCCGCCACCGGCACCTGCTCGATCAGCGGCGCGGCGAAGAGGATGAAGCTCAGCAGGAACAGTGCCGCCGCCACGGCGGCAAGCCGCGTCCGCCCGCCCGAGGTGACGTTGATCATCGACTGGCCGATCATCGCGCAGCCGCCCATGCCGCCGAAGAAGCCGGTGACGGTGTTGGCCGCGCCCTGGGCCACGCATTCCTGGCTCGCGCCGCCGCGCTTGCCGGTGATCTCGCCGACGAGGTTCAGCGTCAGCAGGCTCTCGATCAGGCCGATCGCGGCGAGGATGATGGAATAGGGCAGGATGATCGCCAGCGTCTCGAGGTTGAGCGGCACGGACGGGACCGAAAAGACCGGCAGGCTGCCCTGGATCGAGGCGAGGTCGCCGACGCGCGAGGCGTCGATGCCGAGGACGATCACCACCGCCGCGACGATGCCGATGCCCGCGAGCGGCGCCGGAACCGCCCGCGTCAGGCGCGGCATGAACCAGATGATCGCCATCGTCGCCGCGGTCAGCGCCAGCATCGTGATGAGCGGCATCCCGGTCATCCAGTGATGCCCGCCGGCGCCGTCCGGCAGCCGGAAATGCTCGAACTGCGCCAGCCCGATGACGATCGCGAGGCCGTTGACGAAGCCCAGCATCACCGGATGCGGCACGAGCCGGATGAACTTGCCGAGCCGCAGCGCCCCGGCGGCGATCTGGATCAGCCCCATCAGCACCACGGCGGCGAAGAGATACTCGACCCCGTGATCGGCCACGAGCGAGACCATGACCACCGCGAGCGCCCCGGTCGCGCCCGAGATCATGCCCGGCCGCCCGCCGAACAGGGCGGTGATCAGCCCGACCATGAAGGCCGCATGCAGCCCGACCATCGGATGCACGCCCGCGACGAAGGCGAAGGCCACCGCCTCGGGCACCAGCGCAAGCGCCACGGTCAGGCCGGAAAGGACCTCGGTCCGGAACGCGGACAGGTCGGCGGGAAAGGCGGGCGCGGTCTCGGGCGAGACCGCTCTGGCGAATGCGGCCAGCGCGGAGCGGGGCATCGGAAGGTCTCCGGGTTCGGGGATGATCGGGTGCGTTTAACGCCAACATCGCCAAAAGGGAACCCGAAACCGGGCCGGCCGCGACGGGGCCATCGCGCGGCGGCCCCGCGCGGGAGCGGCGCCGCGGGCTTCCGGGGCGGTCCCGGCCATGCTAGGCAGGGCCGGTCAGCGGACACCGGGGAAGGTCATGGACAAGACCGTCAAGGACTACATCCGCACCATCGCCGACTTCCCCCATGCGGGGATCATGTTCCGCGACGTGACGACGCTTTTCGCCGATGCGCGCGGCTTCCGGATGGCGATCGACCAGCTTCTGCACCCCTATGCCGGGATGCGCATCGACAAGGTCGTGGGGATCGAGGCCCGTGGCTTCATCCTCGGCGGCGCAATCGCCCACCAGCTTTCGGTAGGCTTTGTGCCGGTCCGCAAGGAGGGCAAGCTGCCCGGCCGCACGATTGCCGAAGGCTACCAACTCGAATACGGCGAGGCGGCCGTCGAGGTTCACGACGACGCGCTCTTGGCGAGCGAGAAGGTGCTGATCGTCGATGACCTCCTCGCCACCGGCGGCACCTGCGAGGCGGCGATCCGGCTCTGCGAGCGGCTCGGCGCCGAAGTGATCGGCTGCGCCTTCATCGTCGACCTGCCGGATCTCGGCGGGCGGGGGCGTCTGGAGCGGCTCGACATGAAGATCCATGTGCTTTGCGAATTCGCGGGGGCCTGATGCCGGCGTTTACGCTTTGTTAAGGGCTTGCAGGCTAAGACCCTGATATCCGGCGAAAACCGGACGAGACTTGCAGCACATGTGACTGCTATTCGCTCGGGCCCCGCCGGATTCTCCGCCGGCGGGGCATCCGTTTCAGGGGGCGAGGACGGCGCCGGGATTCATGATGCCCAAGGGGTCGAGCGCCGCCTTGATCGCCCGCATCGCCGCCAGCTTCGCCGGATCGCCGTAGCGTTCCAGATCGTCGCGCTTGAGGCGCCCGATCCCGTGTTCGGCGCTGATCGAGCCGCCGAGCGCATGGACGATGTCATGCACCGCGCGCTGGATCTCCGCCGCCTTGCCGGCATGGTCGGCGGCCCGGCCGCCCTTCGGGGGGAAGACGTTGTAATGCAGGTTGCCGTCGCCGAGATGACCGAAGCAGTTCACCCGGAGATCGCCGAGGCGGGCGACGGCGGGACCGGCGCGGCGCAGGAATTCGGCAATCTCCGTCAAGGGCAGCGAGATGTCGTGCGAGACCACCGCGCCGATGCGGCGGTTGGCCTCGGGCAGCGCCTCGCGCAGGTCCCAGAGCGCATCCGCCTGCGCGGCACTCGAAGCGATGACGCCGTCGCGGACGAGCCCCCCGGCCTCGGCGGCCTCGTAAAGCTCCGCGAGGACCGTTTCCGGGTCGAGGCCGGGCGGCAGGCCGATCTCGGCCAGCACCGACCATTCCGGGCGGTCGGCGAAGGGCTGGCGCTGCTCGGGCAGGACTTCGTCGACGAACAGGAGCCCCTGCCGGTGCATGAGTTCGAAACTGGTGACGCCACCGCCGGTCCGCTCCTGCGCAAGCGTCAGGAGCCTCAGCGCCGCCTCCGGATCGCGGACCGCGAACATCGCGGTGCCGGTGCCCGCCGGCTTCGCGAACAGCCGCAGGGTCGCGGCGGTGATGACGCCCAGAGTGCCCTCCGACCCGATCAGCAGGTTCTTCAGGTCATAGCCGGTATTGTCCTTCCGAAGCCGCTTCAGCCCGTGAAAGACCGAGCCGTCGGGCAGCACCGCCTCGACCCCGAGGCAGAGCTCGCGGGCATTGCCGTAGCGCAGGACCGCCGTGCCGCCGGCATTGGTGGCGAGGTTGCCGCCGATCCGCGCCGTGCCCTCGGCGGCGAGCGAAAGGGGAAAGAGCCGCCCCGCCGCCTCGGCCGCCGCCTGGACCTCGGCAAGCGTCATGCCGGCCTCGACGCACATCAGACCCTCCTCCGGCCAGACCCCGCGCAGCCGGTTCATGCGTTCGAGCGACAGGATCAGCGGCGCCGGCCCCTCGGGCAGGACCTGGCCCAGAACCAGCCCGGTGCCGCCGCCGTAAGGCGCCACCCCCACCCGCGCCGCCGCGCAGGCAGCGACGATCGCCGCCACCTCGTCGGTCGAGCGCGGGCGTGCGAGAAACGCGGCCGGCGTCGCCGCCCGGCGGCGCGGCTCCTCGAGATAGCGCGGCTCGGCCGGGCCGACCGTGCCCTCGGGCAGGCGCGCGGCGAGCATCTCGGCAAAGGCGGCATCGGCGGGGTTCAGCATGATCCCCGGTGAAGCATGACCGCGCGGCTTCGGCAAGGGGTCGGTCACTCCAGCAGCCGCGGCATCAGCACGATCACCGTCGGTCGCGACGGCAAGGTGGCGAGCGCGACCTCGACCGAGCTCCCGTCGCGCAGGTCGATCAGGAACTCGTCCTCCATGCCGCGCAGGAACGCCGCCAGCGTCACCGGGCCGAACCAGTGCATCGGCAGCACGATCGAAGAGCGCAGCCGCTTGACCACCGCGATCATCGTCGGCAGGTCGAGCGTCATGCCGCCATCGACCGGCGCCATCACCACGTCGACCCGGCCGAGGGCGGCATATTGTTCCTCCGTCGGCTCGTGGTGCAGGTGGCCGAGATGGCCGATGCAGAGCCCCGCCACCTCGAAGACGAAGATCGAGTTGCCGGCCGGCTCCACCCGGCCGCCGGGGCGGCGGATATCGGTCGGCACGTTGCGCACCAGCATCTCGCCGAGGTCGAGATGGTGGTCGGCGGGCTCGCCGGTCCAGTCCCAGCCCTGCAGCACATGCGCGATCCGCTCGTCCGGCTCCGAGGTCCAGTGCGTGGCATGGGCATGGTTCATCGTCGCCACGGTCGGCACCACATCCACCGCGCCGAGAACCCCGGTATAGTCGGTCGCAGCGGAAAGCCCGCCGGGGGTTTCGAGGTAATAGGTCGAATGCCCGACATAGGAGAGCCGCACGACCCCCTCCGCCAGCGGCTCGCCGTAGGCGGCGCGCCAGAGGAACTCCACCCCCGGCGCGGCGTCGGCGATGGCGATGCAGTGGCTCGGCCGTCGGGTCTGGGCCTCGGCCGGCAGGGCGAGGCTGAGGGCGACGAGGACGGTGAGGAAGCGGGAACGGGGCATCTGCGGCACCTCCGCGCCCAGACTAGCGCGGCCGGCGGCCCCGGTCGAACCGGAAATCCCCGCGTCTCACGGCTCCGTGTCCGCCGCGCGGCGCCGTCGCGGCGGCGTCAGACCAGCGGCGGCCGGTTGCGGAGCCCGGCAAACCATCGGGCGCGGCGGGCCTTGCGCTCGGGCGGGCGGTCGTCCGGCGCGGGCCGGTCGGTGCGGGCGTCGCGGCCGCGCCTGGCGGCGAGGAACAGAAGGTCGATGGCCAAGGGGGAAATGCGGTGGGTCATGGGGTCTCTCCCGGTCGAATGAACCTGCTCCAAGCCTGCCCGAAGGCCCCGCGCCGTTCCACCGACGCGATCCGCGCAGGCGGAAGAACCCGTAACCCACCCGTAAGTCCCTTGGCAGATGGCCCTCCCTGCGGCCATTCTAGGGAGCGTCCCGGCCCGCAACCCCCGAGGTTCCATGGAGGACAGAGCATCCCTCTTCGCCCGCAAGCTGCGCGCCTGGCGCGCCAGCGCCGGTCGGCACGGGCGCGTGACCCAAGAGATGCTGGCCGAACGCCTCGGCGTCAGCGTCGACGCCATCGGCAAGTACGAACGCTCACTGTCGTTCATCCGCGGCGATCTCGAGCACCGGCTCGCCGAGGCGCTTGGCTGGAGCCGCGACGAGATCGTCGCCTGCCGCGAGGACTGGGAAGCGCGGCGCGGGGCGCAGGTCCGGGGCGCTTACCGGCTGCTCGACAATGACGTTGTCGACAGGGTCTACAACGGGTCATGGCGGGACGCCGCACAGGCCTCGATTGCCCTCGCCATCGAGGAGTTCGACGCCCTGCCTGCAGAGCTTGCAGCCAATGAAAGGGTCTTCCTGCCGATCTACGACGCCTTCCGCGATCACTGGGCGGCGGTGATGCGGGACGACCGCATGGTGGCGAAATGGACCCTGCCGTTTCTCAATCCCGAGGATGAGGCCCTCTTCCGCGCCGGCCGGCTGATCGAGGCGGATCTCTCGCTCGACCGGATACGCCGGCCGATCCTGCCCGGCAGATATTTCGGTTACAGCCCCGCCGTGGTCATTCGCCGTGGCCACGAAGCGGTTGGACCGCTCCTGCTGTCCTCATTCGTCAGCTTCCTCGAGACACTTGCGCAGCGCGAGGTCTTCCTTCACGGAATCGGGTCGATATCGGTGTCGCTCGGAGGCGCCCAGATCTGCCGCGATCTCGGGATGACGCGGCTCGGCACGCACTGCCTCGATCCCGGTTACGAGGTCTGGGAACTGCCGGGCTCCGCGATCCCCACCTCGATCTTCGGCCGCCGCAGCCCGTTCTTGCGCCGCTGCTACCGGGACGT
The DNA here is from genome assembly GCA_041630175.1 of Albidovulum sp. Classification (GTDB taxonomy): domain Bacteria; phylum Pseudomonadota; class Alphaproteobacteria; order Rhodobacterales; family Rhodobacteraceae; genus Albidovulum. The sequence continues at coordinate 272 of JBFKMA010000024.1, read as the reverse complement.
ATTCGGAGCCTGAAACGCCCCGCTCAACCCGCCTCGGTCCGGCCGCGGCGGTCGCCGCGCAGGTTGGCGTAGAGCACATGGTTGCGCCAGCGGCCGTTGATCTGGAGATAGCTCTGCGCCACGCCCTCGTACTTGTAACCGCATTTCTCCAGCACCGCGCGCGAGGCGACGTTCTCGGGCAGGCAGGCGCTTTCGAGCCGCGACAGGTCGAGCACCGTGAAGCAATGGTGGATCACCGCGCGCAGGGCCTCGGCCATGTAGCCCTGCCGCGC
>JBFKMA010000023.1:0-13388 GCA_041630175.1 Albidovulum sp. | reverse complement strand
TCCTGCAACCCGGTGACCTTCGCCCGCGATGCGAGGATTCTCGCCGAGGCCGGCTACCGCATCGACTGGATCCAGGTCGTCGACCAGTTCCGCTGGTCGCCGCATGTCGAGCTTGTCGCCTGCTTCAGCCGCTGACCCGACCTGGCGTGAGCGGAAATCTGCCCACTTCCGGCCTCGCCGGGATCGGTGTAAAATGACAAAAAACAGAACGGGCAGGGACAGCAGGCATGTGGAACCGCAGGGCATTCGTGACGATGGCCGCCTTGGGCGTGCTTTCCGGCTGCGGTTCGAAGTTCCGGCACTATGACGGGCCGGAGGTCACCCGCGTCGTGATCCTGAAATCGCAGCGCAAGATGTATCTCCTGAACGGGACGAAAGCGCTCAAGTCCTACGAGATCGGTCTTGGTGGCAACCCGTTCGGGCACAAGCAGTTCGAGGGCGACGGCAAGACGCCCGAAGGCGCCTATCTGATCGACCGGCGCAATCCCAACAGCAGCTTTCACCTGTCGCTCGGCATCTCCTATCCGAATGCGAGGGACGTCGAGGTGGCGCGGGCGGCAGGCAGAAGCCCCGGCGGCGACATCTTCATCCACGGTCGGGCCAGAAAGAACCGCGGCCGCGGCAAGGACTGGACGGCGGGCTGCATCGCCGTCAAGGACCGGGAGATGGAGGAAGTCTATTCGATGGTCCGGGACGGCACGCCGATCCACATCTACCCATGAAAAAGGGCGGCCGAAGCCGCCCTTTCTGTATCTGTGTTAGGGTCTTAGCCGCCGGTAACGAGCGTCCACCAGATCTTGCCGCCGGGTTCCTGGTACCAGGCGAAGCCGACGTCGCGGGCCGCCGGATCGAGGATCACCGCGCGGGTGTCGGGCAGCTCCATCCAGGCCGACAGCGTCTCGAGCTCGCTCTCAAAGGTCTCCGAGATGTTCTCGCCGAGCATGCGGCCGCGATAGCCGGTCCGCTGCACGCGCAGGATCGGTGAGGAGCCGTCGGAACCGAAATGCCACGGCCGGTTCTGCACCGCCATGTCGCGCGCATGGGTCGCCGCGGCGGCGGTCAGCATCGCATCCAGGTTCAGAGGCTGCGCCCCGGTGGCAGAGCGGAGCGCGTTGATTCCGTCGACCATCGAGTAGGTCACGCGCGCCTCGTCGTTCGGACGGATCATGTAGGCCTTGGGCAAGGGCCGACCGTCGGGACCGAGTTGCTGCGGCGGCGCCGCACAGCCCGCAAGCGTCAGCAATCCGACGAGAATGAGGCCGAAGAGACGTGTCATGGCAAGCTAACCCTCAAGATCCAGTGCCGTCCTTTACAGGCTCGGGCACGGCTGTTCAAACGCCAACTTGAGCGGTCGGCGGGATGTTACGTACAGGCCACGCATCTGCCCGCCTGTTACGCGAGAGTGAATTGAGATGCCGGCCAAAGCAGATTATGGTCCGGGCGACTCCAATACCGAGGTGAGCGCCGAGGCGCCCGCAAGATAAGGTGACTTGAGGATGAGTTCCAATCCCACCCGCACGTTCAGCCGCCGCACGGTTCTCGGAACCGCAGCGGCCTTCGGCGCGACCCTGGCCGCGCCGGCCCTGGCCCAGACCGGTCCCGGCACCATCGAGCTGGAGGCCGACCCCGGCTTCAACATGCGCCGCAACATCTCGAGCTTCCGCTCGCTGCAGTGGCAGCCCTATTTCAGCAACCTCAAGAACGGTGCCGTGCTGGTCGACACGACCTCCCGGGCGCTGCATTTCTGGTCCGAGGACCAGACGGTCTACCGGCTCTATCCCACCAGCGTGCCGCTGACCGAGGACCTGACCCGGCGCGGCCGGACCGAGGTCGTGCGCAAGGTCGTCGGCCCGGAATGGCGCCCGACGCCGGAGATGAAGAAGCGCAACCCGGAATGGCCGGATTATGTCGGCCCCGGCCCGGACAATCCGCTCGGCACCCATGCGCTCTACCTGTCCTGGACGTATTACCGGATTCACGGCACGCATGACACGCGCAAGATCGGGCGCCGGTCGTCCAATGGTTGCGTTGGGTTGTATAATGAACACATCGCCGAGCTGTTTTCCATGACGCAAGTCGGCACGCAGGTGTTGCTTATTTGACGAAATTCGGGAAACCTTTGTCGCGTTCACGCGGTCGCAGGTTGCATATTCAAAACCTTGTGGGCTAGTGGATGCTACGAGGTGAAGATTGGATGCTGCGGCGGACCTCACTTACATTTCGCCGCAGTTCAAATGGAGAGAATACATGAAAAAGCTCGCGCTTGCTGCCGCCCTTTCGCTCTCTGCCACGACGGCTTTCGCCGGTGGCATGGCCGAACCGGTGATGGAGCCGGAAGTCGTCGTCGAAGAAACCGCGTCGACCAACGCCGGTCTCATCGTTCCGCTGCTGCTCCTGGTCCTGGTCGCGGTTGCCGTCAGCAACTGATCGGACAGACAGTCGATTACGGAAAAGGCGGTGGGTTTCTCACCGCCTTTTTCGTTTGCCGGGGCGTCACCCGGCCCAGCCGGCCAGGTTGTCGCCGATCACCGCCATGAGCGCGGCGATATGCGCGTCGTTGTCGTTGAGGCAGGGAATGTAGGTGAAGCTCTCGCCGCCGGCATGTTCGAAGGCTTCGCGAATCTCGCCCTGGATCTCCTCCAGCGTCTCGATGCAATCCGCCGAGAAGGCCGGCGAGATCACCGCGATGCGCTTCTTGCCGGCCTTCGCCAGTTCCGCGACATGCTCGACCGTGTAGGGCCGGAGCCATTCCTCGGGCCCGAAGACCGACTGGAAGGTGGTGTCGATCGCGCCGGCCTCCCAGCCCAGCCGCTCGCGCAGGAGCCGCGAGGTCTTCTGGCACTGGCAGTGATAGGGGTCGCCCTCCAGCAGGTAGCGCTTCGGCATGCCGTGATAGGAGGCCACCAGCACGTCGGGCCGGTGATCGAGCGCGGCGTAGGCGCGTTCGACCGATTGCGCCAGCGCCTCGACATAGAGCGGATGGTCGAAATATTCCGGAACCGTCCGAACCGCCGGCTGGCGCTTTTCCTTCATCAAGGCGCGGAATAGCTGATCGTTCGCGGTGGCCGAGGTGGCACCGGCATAGTGCGGGTAGAGCGGCAGGAAAACGATCCTTTCGCAGCCGGCCTCGACCATTCGGTGCAGGACGCTTTCCGTCGAGGGATTGCCGTAGCGCATGCAGAACTCGACCATGATGTCCGGCCCGTAACGTTCGGCCACCGCGGCGCGCAGCTTTGCCACCTGCGCCTTCGTGATCGTCATCAGCGGGCTCTCGTTCCCCTCGTGGTTCCAGATCGACCTGTAGTTGGCGCCGGAACTGAAGGGACGCTTCGACAGGATGATGAGCTGCAAAAGCGGCTGCCATTTCCAGCTCGGGTAGTCGATCACGCGCTTGTCGGAGAGGAACTCGTTCAGGTAGCGCCGCATCGGCCAGTAGGAATAGCCGTCGGGCGTGCCGAGATTGGCCACCAGAATGCCGATACGCGGCCGCGCCACCGGCGGATGGTCGGCGGGCGCGTGGGCGAGGCGGCCGGTGCCGGGGCGGTCGATCTGGTCTTTCATCTCGGTTCCCTTCCTGTCCGAGGTCCGAGATAGCCGGAAATCGGCCCGCGTCAATGATCGCGGGGCTTCGCGCCCGGTCCGAGCGGCGTCTCGGTCGTCCCGAGCGCGTCGGCGAGCCGCGCGGCGGCGGAGCCGGGGCGCAGCGGCTTCTGCTGGCTCGCATCGGGCGCCCAGCCGGTGAGGAAGATCATCTCGAAGGTCGCGGCGACGCGGTTCTGGCCGGCGGGGAAGGTCTCGGCATAGATCCGCGCCGCCTCGGGAAAGAGCCCGCGCGGCGCCGGGCGCCGCGGCCGAAGCGACAGCGCGGTGCCTTCGCCCATCGCCCGCAGGTCGGCAGCGAGGTGGAAGGCGGTGGCGTAGGTCACGGTCTTCTTCGCGGCATCGGCGACCGGCAGGGCGAAGCCCGCGCGCTGCAGGAGCGCCCCGAGATCGCGGATCTCGGCCATCGGCAGCACCCGGGCGGAGAGCCCGCCGGCGAGGCGGCTTTCCGCCTCGGCCAGGGCGGCGCGCAGTTCCGACAGGGTGCGCCCGCCGAAGAGCACGCCGAGAAACAGCCCGTCCGGCTTCAGCGCCCGGCGGCACTGGACGAGCTGGCCCACCGGATCGTTGGCCCAGTGCAGCGCCAGCGCGTGGATCACGAGGTCATGCGCGCCGGGCTCAAGCGCCAGCACCTCGGAATCCGCGACGATCCGCGCTTCGGGCAGAATCGCGGTCCAGGGGCCGGGAAATCCGGTGACGACGGCCGGCGCCGTAAACCGCCTGTTAACCTCGCTCAGCCTCTCCTCGATCTCGGCGGCGGCGTCCTCGTGCAGGAACAGCTCGGCGCCCTGGCGCTGGGCGCGGGCGCGGTTGCGCAGGAGCGCGGCGCGGTCGGTAAGGGGCGGCGGTGTGGTCATGATCGGCGAAACTAGGGTGCTTCGGGGCGGAATGCAAAGCCTGCTCGGGGCGCTGTTCCCGCCGCAATGCATAACCTGCGGCGAGCCGGTGGCCAGCGATTTCGGCCTCTGCGGCGCCTGCTGGCGCGACACGCCGTTCATCGCCGGCCTCGTCTGCGACCGCTGCGGCACACCCCTGCCGGGCGAGGACGAGGGCCGCGCGGAATATTGCGACGACTGCCTGACGCTGGCGCGGCCATGGGAGCGGGGTCGGGCGGTGCTTTTGTACCGCGACAACGGCCGCCGGCTGGTGCTGGCGCTCAAGCATGGCGACCGCCTCGACCTCGCTCGGCCGGCCTCGGGCTGGCTCATGCGCGCGGCGGAGCCGATTCTCTCGCCGGGCATGCTGGTGGCGCCGGTACCGCTGCACTGGACGCGGCTTTTCTGGCGGCGCTTTAACCAGTCGGCGCTTTTGTCGCAGGGGCTGGCGCGGGCAGCGGGGCTCGCGCAGTGCCCCGATCTTCTGATCCGCGCCCGCCGCACCGGTTCGCAGGACGGGCGCGACCGCGACCGGCGCTTCGCGAATCTCGCCGGCGCGATCCGCATCCATCCCCGCCGGGCACAGCGGGCGGCGGGCCGCGCGGTGCTTCTCGTCGACGACGTGATGACCTCGGGCGCGACGCTCGCGGCGGCGGCGGATGCCTGCCTCGGTGCGGGCGCGGCCTCGGTTTCGATCCTGGTACTGGCGCGCGTTGCGAAGGACGCCTAAATCCCTATAGTCGCTCCGACTTGAGGTTCAGGATCCTTCATGCCGCAAATCGAAATCTACTCGACGCTCTGGTGCCCCTATTGCGTTTCCGCCAAGCGGCTCCTGGCCAGGAAGGGCGTCGCGTTCCAGGAAACCGACGTTTCCGCCGATTCCGCGCTGCGCCTGCAGATGATGCAGCGCGCCAATGGCCGCCATACCGTGCCGCAGATCTTCATCGGCGGCCTGCATGTCGGGGGATCGGACGATCTCCATGCGCTCGACCGTGACGGCAGGCTCGACCCGATGCTGACGGGGTGAGGATGAAGGCCGGGCTGATCCAGCTTTGCGTGACCGACGATCCGGAGGAGAACCTCCCGGTGACTCTCGGGCTGATCGGCGAGGCGGCGGCGAAGGGCGCGGGCTTCGCGCTGACGCCCGAGGTGACGAACTGCCTGTCGTCCGACCGCGCGCATCAAGACCGGGTGCTGCGCCATGAGGAGGACGACCCGACGCTCGCCGCGCTCAAGGCCGAGGCGCAGCGGCTCGGCATCTGGCTCCTGATCGGCTCGCTCGCGCTCAAGACCCGGGATCCGGACGGGCGCTTTGCCAACCGCTCGTTCCTGATCGCGCCGGATGGCGGCATCGTCGCGCGCTACGACAAGATCCACATGTTCGACGTCAACGTCTCCGAGACCGAGCAGTACCGCGAATCGGCCGGCTACCGGCCCGGCACCCGCGCGGTGCTTGCCGAGACGACCTTCGCCCGGATCGGCCTCACGGTCTGCTACGACGTCCGCTTCCCGCATCTCTACCGCCGGCTGGCCAGGGCCGGGGCCGAGATCCTGACCGTGCCGGCGGCGTTCAACGACATCACCGGTGCGGCGCATTGGGAGCCGCTCCTGCGCGCCCGCGCGATCGAGACCGGCGCCTATGTGCTGGCACCGGCGCAGAGCGGCAGCCACGCCGCCCATGCCGGCCGGCCGCGCCGCACCCATGGCCATTCGCTCGCCGTCTCGCCCTGGGGCGAGGTGCTGGCGGATGGCGGCACCGGGACCGGCGTGACGCTCGTGGATCTCGACCCGGCCGAGGTGGCGCGCGCCCGCCAGCGGGTGCCGTCGCTCAGCCATGACCGCGACTACGAGGGGCCCTGACATGGCCGGCAGCAACGATCCGCTCGCGGTGGCGCTCTTCTCCGAGGTCTTCATGGCCGACCAGCTCGCGCGCAACCTCATCACGAAGTCGCTGCCGAAGGGCATGGAGATCAGCCATTTCTCAGTGCTGAACCACCTCGCCCATGTGTCCGAGGAACGCTCGCCGGCGCAACTCGCCGATGCCTTCCACGTCACCCGCGGGGCGATGACCAACACGCTGGCCAAGCTCGAATGGGCGGGCCATGTCCATATCCGTCCCGACTGGGACGACGCGCGGCGCAAGTTCGTCGCGATCAGCCCGGCGGGGCGGGTCGCGCTCGAGGCTGCGCTCTCCTCGATCACGCCGGTCGTGGGCGAGGTGGTGCGCGCGATCGGGCCGGACAAGGTGCGCGCGGTGCTGCCGATCCTGCGCGAGCTCAGGCTGCGGCTCGGCAAGGCCTGAGCCGGCGCCTCAGCGCCGCAGGCCTGCCATCACGTAGTTCACCGACAGGTCGCGGTCCGAGATCGACCATTGCCAGCTGACCGGATTGAAGACGAAGCCCTTGCGGTCGACCGGGGCGAGCCCGGCCCGCTGAAGATGCGCCGAGAGCTCGTCGGGGGTGATGAACTTCGCCCAGTCATGGGTGCCCTTCGGCAGCCAGCGCATCACCCATTCGGCGCCGACGATGGCGGCCATGAAGCTCTTGGCGTTGCGGTTGATCGTCGAGGCGATCATCAGCCCACCGGGCTTCAGAAGGTCGCGGCAGGTCGCGACGAAGGCCTGCGGATCGGCGACGTGCTCGACGATCTCCATCGCGAGCACCACGTCGAAGACCTCGCCCCCGACCGCGAGCGCCTCGGCGGTGGTGTGGCGGTAGTCGATGGCCAGACCTTGCTCCTCGGCGTGAAGCCTCGCGACGGGAATGTTGCGCGCGGCCGCGTCGGCACCCACGACCTCGGCGCCGAGCCGCGCCATCGGCTCGCTCAGGAGCCCGCCGCCGCAGCCGATATCGAGCAGCCTGAGCCCCGCGAAGGGTGCCGGAGCCGCGAGGTCTCGGTCGAATTCCGCCGCGATCTGGCGGGTGATGTAGTCGAGCCGCACCGGGTTCATCATGTGCAGCGGCTTGAACTTCCCGGTCGGATCCCACCATTCGGCGGCCATCGCCTCGAACTTGGCGACCTCGGCGGGGTCTACGGACGTCGTCTCGGGCTGCATCGAGTTCTCCGGCCTTGCTGCGTGTGACCCATGGCGGGTCGCGGATTTTGCGTTATATAATCCATTCATGGACCGGATCGCAGGGCAAAAACGCGCAACCACTTTTCTTTATCCGCAGGTCGAGCCTTTCGATCAGCGCCTGATGGATGTGGGCGACGGGCATTCCATCTATGTCGAGCAATGCGGTCACCCCGAGGGCCAGCCGGTGATCGTGCTTCACGGCGGGCCGGGCGGCGGCTGTTCGCCGGCAATGCGGCGGTACTTCGATCCCGCGACCTATCGGGTGATCCTCTTCGACCAGCGCGGCTGCGGGCGCTCGCGGCCGCATGCCAGCGTCGAGGCGAACACGACCTGGCATCTCGTCGCCGATATCGAACGCATCCGCGAGGCGCTGGGCATCGACGCGTGGATCGTCTTCGGCGGCAGCTGGGGCGCGACGCTGGCGCTCCTTTACGCCCAGACCCATCCCGAACGCGCCCGGCACCTGGTGCTGCGCGGCGTGTTCCTGATGACCGAGGGCGAGCTTTCCTGGTTCTACGGCGGCGGCGCCGGCGCGTTCTGGCCGGACCGCTGGCAGGATTTCGTGCGGCCGATCCCGGAGGCCGAGCAGGGCGACCTGATCGCCGCCTATCACCACCGGCTGTTTTCCGGCGACCTCGCGGTCGAGACCCGCTTCGCCCGCGCCTGGGCGGGCTGGGAGAACGCGCTCGCTAGCATCGAGCATGACGGGATCGTGGGCGAGGCCCCGGCCGACTATGCCCGCGCCTTCGCACGGCTCGAGAACCACTATTTCCGCAACCGCGGCTTTCTCGACGAGGATGGCCAGATCCTGCGCAATCTCGACCGGCTGCGCGACGTTCCCGCGACGATCGTGCAGGGCCGCTACGACATGATCTGTCCGCCGGTCTCGGCCTGGACGCTCGCCCGGTGCTGGAAACGCGCCAATCTGCAGCTGATCCCGGCCGCCGGCCATGCCCTGTCCGAGCCGGGCATTTCGGCCGAACTGATCCGGGTCATGGACGGGCTCAGGTCGTGATGCCGGCCCCAAAGTGGATCCGCGGCTTCACGGGATCGGTATTTGACTTGGCCCTCCCGCACGGCGACCCTGCGCCGAGGCAACGCTCGGAGGAAGCATGAGCGACGAGACCAAGGTCATCATCGAGGCGCGCGAGAACGGCCCCTTCGTGGTCAAGGGGCTCGACGAGCTCAGGGGTGCGGACGGCCAAGCGCTCGAGGTGAAGCCGGTCCTCGCGCTCTGCCGCTGCGGCGGCAGCAGGACCAAGCCCTATTGCGACGGAAGCCACAGGACCAACGGCTTCGACAGTTCCGCCGGCACGCCCGCCGGCCGCAACCGGCTGATCGCCTATGAGGGCGCCGAGGTCACCGTGACCTTCAACCCGCTGGTCTGCGCCCATTCCGGCGAATGCGCCCGCATCGCGCCGGCCGCCTTCGACGCCAGGGCGAAACCCTGGGTGCAGCCCGACCGGGCCAGCCGGGCCGGGATCGAGAAGGTCATCGCCCGCTGCCCCTCGGGCGCGCTCGCGCTGCGCGAGGGTGGCACCGTCACCCATCTCGTCGCCGACCGCGCGCGGATCGAGGTGATGCGCGACGGGCCCTACATGGTCCATGACGCCGAGATCGCCACGCCGCATCCGGGCGAGGGCACGACGCCGCGCAAATACGTCCTCTGCCGCTGCGGCAAGTCGGGGATCAAGCCCTTTTGCGACGGCTCGCACAAGGATGCGGGCTGGAAGAGCGGCGACTGACCGGCCTGAATCGGCGCCGGATCCGACGACCCGGCGCATAGCGCTTGCAGACTCACCGCCATTCGCCTATATCCGCATCAACAGCGCGGCTCCGGGGTCCAAACTCGAAGCCCACCGGGAAAGATCGACGGGCCGCTGGGCCCGTTTTTTATTGCCCGAAGACCATCGAGACCGAGACCCATGACCGACCTCATCGCCAAGACCGCCATCGACCGACGCCTCGCCGAGATCGTGACCCCGACCATCGAGGGACTCGGCTTCGAACTGGTGCGCATCCGGCTGATGGGCGGCAATACCAAGACGCTGCAGATCATGGCCGACCGACCCGAGGGCGGCATCGACGTCGATGATTGCGGCAAGATCTCGGTCGCCGTTTCGGCGGTGCTCGACGTCGAGGACCCGATCGAGGAGGCCTACAATCTCGAAGTCTCCTCGCCCGGCATCGACCGGCCGCTGACGCGGCTCAAGGATTTCGACGCCTGGGCCGGCTACGAGGCCAAGATCGAGACCACCGACCTCATCGACGGGCGCAAGCGCTTCAAGGGCCAGATTGCCGGGACCGAGGGCGACGAGGTGCTGATCGAGATCGAGGAAGGCACGATCGGGCTCAGCTTCGACTGGCTCGCCGATGCCAAGCTGATGCTGACCGACGAGCTGATCACCGAAATGCTGCGGCAGAAGAAGGCCACCCCGACGGTGGACGAAGCCGCGTTTGACGACATCGAAGAAGACACTTCCGAGGAGGAATAGATGGCCATTACCTCTGCCAACCAGCTTGAGCTTCTGCAGACCGCCGAGGCCGTCGCGCGCGAGAAGATGATCGACCCCGGTCTGGTCATCGAAGCGATGGAAGAAAGCCTCGCCCGCGCCGCGAAGTCGCGCTACGGGGCCGAGATGGACATCCGCGTGGCGATCGACCGCAAGACCGGCAGGGCGACCTTCACCCGGGTGCGCACCGTGGTCGAGGACGACGCGGTCGAGAATTACCAGGCGGAACTGACCGTCGCGCAGGCCAAGCAGTATCTCGCCGACCCGAAGCTCGGCGTCGAGATCGTCGACGAGGTGCCGCCTGTCGACCTCGGTCGGATCGCCGCGCCGTCGGCCAAGCAGGTGATCCTGCAGACGGTCCGCGAGGCCGAGCGCGACCGCCAGTTCGAGGAATTCAAGGACCGCAAGGGCACGATCATCAACGGCGTGGTCAAGCGCGAGGAATACGGCAACATCATCGTCGATATCGGCCGCGGCGAGGCGATCCTGCGCCGCAACGAGAAGATCGGCCGCGAGAGCTACCGCCCGAACGACCGCATCCGCTGCTTCATCAAGGACGTCCGCCGCGAGGCGCGCGGGCCCCAGGTCTTCCTGTCGCGCACCGATCCGCAGTTCATGGCCGAGCTCTTCAAGATGGAAGTGCCGGAGATCTACGACGGCATCATCGAGATCAAGGCCGTGGCCCGCGATCCCGGCTCGCGCGCCAAGATCGCGGTCATCTCTTATGACGGCTCGATCGACCCGGTCGGCGCCTGCGTCGGCATGCGCGGCAGCCGCGTGCAGGCAGTGGTGAACGAGCTTCAGGGCGAGAAGATCGACATCATCCCGTGGAACCAGGACCAGGCGACGTTCCTCGTCAACGCCCTGCAGCCCGCCGAGGTCGCCAAGGTCGTGATCGACGAGGAGGCCGGCAAGATCGAGGTCGTGGTGCCGGACGAGCAGCTGTCGCTCGCCATCGGCCGGCGCGGCCAGAACGTGCGGCTTGCCTCGCAGCTCACCGGGCTCGACATCGACATCCTCACCGAGGAAGAGGAAAGCCAGCGCCGCCAGGCCGAATTCGCCGAGCGCACCAAGCTCTTCGTCGAGGCGCTCGATCTCGACGAGTTCTTCGCGCAGCTCCTGGTCTCGGAAGGCTTCACCAGCCTCGAGGAGGTCGCCTATATCGAGATCGACGAGCTTGTCGACATCGAGGGCGTCGACGAGGCCACCGCGAACGAGCTTCAGGCCCGCGCCCGCGACGTGATCGAGGAGCAGAACCGCAAGGCGCTCGAGACCGCCCGCGCGCTCGGCGCCGAGGACAGCCTCATCGGCTTCGAGGGGCTGACGCCGCAGATGATCGAGGCGCTCGCCAAGGACGGCGTGAAGACCATCGAGGACTTCGCGACCTGTGCGGACTGGGAGCTTGCCGGCGGCTGGACCACGGTGAACGGCGAGCGCGTCAAGGACGAGGGCATCCTCGAGAAGTTCGAGATGAGCCTCGAAGAGGCCCAGCACCTCGTGATGACCGCGCGCATCCAGCTCGGCTGGGTCGATCCGACCGAGCTCGAGGCCGACACGGCCGAGGAAGACGCCGAGACCGAAGAGGAGGCCGAGGCCTGATATGGGCCTCGGGAGAACCACAGATGACCCGAGGGGGACGCGACAAGGTGACGGACGAGCCCGAGCGGCGCTGCATCGTCACGGGTGACGTGCAGCCGAAGGCGGGGCTTGTCCGCTTCGTCGTGTCGCCCGACGGACAGGTGGTGCCGGATTTCGCCGCCAAGCTGCCGGGGCGCGGCATCTGGGTGACGGCCGATCGCGCCGCGATAACGAAGGCGGCGGCCAAGGGGCTCTTCGCCCGGGCCGCGAAGGCGCCGGTGAAGGTGCCAGACGGCCTTGCCGATATCGTCGAGGCGGGCTTGGCGCGGCGGGTGGTCGAGCTTATCTCTCTGGCACGCAAGGCGGGACGCGCGGTCGCCGGGTTCGAGAAGGTCAAGGGATGGCTTGCCGACGGCAAGGCCCGCGTCCTCCTGCAGGCCTCGGACGGGTCGGAGCGCGGCAAGGGCAAGCTCTGGACGCCTGAGGGCGGCCGCTGGTTCGGCTGCCTGACGGCCTCGGAACTCGGTCTGGCCTTTGGGCGCGATAGTGTGATACACGGCGCGCTCGGCGCTGGCGGATTGAGCAATCGTGTTGTAGATGAAGCCGCGAAGCTTGCTAGCTTGCGGCAGGATGACGGCGGACGATCCGCCGGGAAGGATACGAAGTCGGCATGAGCGAAACAGACGGTAAAAAACCCCTCGGCCTCGGGGGCGGGCGTTCCGGTCAGGTGAAGCAGAGCTTCAGCCACGGCCGCACGAAGAGCGTCGTCGTCGAGACGAAGCGCAAGCGCGTCGTCGTGCCGAAGCCGGGTGCCCCCGCCGCATCGTCGGGTGGCGCCGCGCCGAGCAAGGGCGATCCGTCGCGCCGCCCGGCCGGAATCTCCGACGCCGAGATGGAGCGCCGGCTGAAGGCGCTTCAGGCCGCCAAGGCGCGCGAGGCCGAGGATGCCGAGAAGCGTGCCGCTGACGAGCGCCAGCGCGAGGAAGAGCGCGAGCGCCGCCGCGCCGAGATCGAGGCCAAGGAGCGCGAGGACCGCGAGCGCGAAGAGGCGCTGAAGGCCAAGGCCGAGGAAGAGGCCCGCAAGGCCGAGGAAGCCGAGGCCCGCGCCGCGCGCAAGGAAGACTTCAAGAAGCCGGCCGCGGCCAAGCCCGCGCCGGTCGACCCGGCTGCCGCCGAGGCCGCTGCCGCGCGTGCCGAGACCAAGGGCGTCGCTGTCGGCGGCCCGCGCAAGACCGACCGCGAGCGCGACACCCGCGGCGGTGCCGCTGACAAGGATTCACGCGGCAAAGCCGGGCGCGACGACGGCCGCCGCTCGGGCAAGCTGACGCTCTCTGAGGCGCTTTCGGGCGAAGGCGGGCGGCAGCGCTCGCTCGCCGCGATGAAGCGCAAGCAGGAGCGCGCCCGCCAGAAGGCGATGGGCCAGTCGGTCCGCGCCGAGAAGCAGGTGCGCGACGTGCAGCTGCCGGAGACGATCGTGGTGCAGGAACTCGCCAACCGCATGGCCGAGCGCGCCGCCGATGTCGTCAAGTCGCTGATGAAGATGGGCATGATGGTCAGCATGAACCAGCCCATCGATGCCGACACCGCCGAACTGATCATCGAGGAATTCGGCCACAAGGCGGTGCGCGTCTCGGATTCCGACGTCGAGCAGGTCATCGACTCGGTCGAGGACAAGGCCGCGGACCTCAAGCCGCGGCCGCCGATCATCACGATCATGGGCCATGTCGACCACGGCAAGACCTCGCT
>JBFKMA010000022.1:0-13559 GCA_041630175.1 Albidovulum sp. | reverse complement strand
TATCTCGTTCATGCTTGCGTCCGTCCTTCGCGCGGGAACCGTTCCCCGGTGGAAATTGGCCGACTTGGCCGCGCAAAGCAACCGGCGCGGTGCGGCCGTGCTCAGGTCCAGTGCGTCTCTGCCCCGCCCGGCAGCGCGCTCCGCGCCGCCAGCGGCTCGGTATAGGCCAGTCCCGCGGTGTCACAGAACGCCATGACCCAGGCATCGTCCATCAGGATGAAGTCGAGCACGGAGCCCAGAAAATCGGCGTCGGTGACGCGCTCGCGCAGATCTCCGGGCGCGGTTCCGCTCGCGCCCAGGAAGACCGGCAGAAGCTCGTCATTGCCCGCGAGCCAGCCCAAGGCGCGCAGCGCAATCGTCTCGGCGAATTCCCGCCCGCTTCTCGACATGATTCTTCTCCCGACGTGCCCGGAAAGCATTTCTTAACCTTTGCGAACGAATGATGAGCGCATGGTTCGGAGATGTAAATCGGACGGAGCCGCCGGTGCCAGGCAGAATTCTCATTGTCGATGACGTCGCGACCAATCGCATCGTGCTGAAGGTGAAGCTCGCCTCGGCCTATTACGCGACGATTCAGGCCGCCGGCGGGGCCGAGGCGCTCGAACTCGCGCGCGAAGCCCGGCCCGATCTCGTGCTCCTCGACCTCGAACTGCCGGATATCAACGGCATCACGGTTTGCGAGCGGCTCAAGGCCGACCCGGCGACGCGCGACATTCCGGTGGTGATGGTCACCGCGTTCCGCGACCCGGCGCGCAAGATGCAGGCGCTTCGCGCGGGGGCCGAGGAGGTGTTCTGGAAGCCGCTCGACGAAATGGTTCTCCTGGCCCGCATGCGCAGCCTCCTGCGCGCGCGCGAAACGGCCCAGCAACTCGGCCTGCGCGACAGCACCTGCCGCGAACTCGGCTTTGCCGAGACCGCGCCGCCCTTCGCGGGGCAGGCACTGATCGGGCTGGTGGCGGCGCGGGCCGAGACCGCGCTCGGCTGGCGGCGCGAGCTGCAACCCTATCTCGACGACCGTCTCGTGGCGCTCGACCGCGAGGCCGCGCTGGGTGAGCGGGGCGAGGGACCGGCGCCCGACGTCTATCTCGTCGCCGCCGATCTCGACCGGCCGGGCGACGGGCTGCGCCTCATGTCGGAGCTGCGGTCGCGCCCCAAGTCGCGCCATTCGGCGGTCTGCGTCATGCTGCCCGCCGCCGCCCGCGACACCGCCGCGATCGCGCTCGACCTCGGGGCGAGCGACCTGATCGAGGCGGCGGCCGATGCCGAGGAGATGGCGCTCAGGCTGCGCACCCAGATCGCGCGCAAGCGCCAGTCCGACCGGCTGCGCGCCTCGCTCGCCGACGGGCTGAGGCTGGCGATGACGGATCCCTTGACCGGGCTGCACAACCGCCGCTACGCAATGCCGCATCTGGCGCATATCGCCGAACTCGCGCAGTCCGCCGGGCGGCGGTTCGCGGTCATGGTGCTCGACCTCGACCGCTTCAAGGCGATCAACGACACTCACGGCCATGCCGCCGGCGACGCCGTTCTGATCGAGATCGCCGACCGGCTGAAATCCAATCTCCGGGCCGTCGACCTCCTGGCCCGGATCGGCGGCGAGGAATTCCTGGTCGCCCTGCCCGACACCACGGCCCAACTGGCGCAGGCCACCGCCGAACGGCTGCGCCGCGTGGTGGGGGAACGCCCGGTGCCGCTGCCCGGCGGCGGGAGCAGCATCCCGGTGACGCTCTCGATCGGGCTCGCGCTCGGCCCCGGGCATGGGCGCAGCTCGGTCGAGGATCTCGTGGGTCTCGCCGACCGCGCGCTCATGGGTTCGAAGGCCGAGGGCCGCAATCAGGTCACGGTCGGGCGCAGCGCCGCCTGATCCCGCCGATCGGGCCTTCGCGTCAGTTCCGCCAACCGCGCGCCAGCGCCGCATCGATCCGGTCGGCGAGCGCGGCCCGTTCCGCGGCCGTCATCCCGGCCAGCCGCGCGCTCAAGAGGCTGCGGCCAAGCTCGAACCGCTCGTCGATCCGCGCGACATGCCGCGCGATGAGCGCATCGACCCGCGCGCCGTCCCAGGGATCGGCGCGCAGCGCCGCGGCGAGTTCCTCGAAATCGCTGCGGTGCGCGCGCCGCCGGTCGCGGAAATCCGGCGCCGCGGCGAGGAAGGCGTCGCGCAAGGCCGCGCGATCCTCGCGCGTCAGGACCTCGGAGAACAGGCCGAAGCCGACGTCGCGCACGCCGTGATGCGGCCGCCAGCGGTGATGGCTGAAAGACGCGCCCGCGACGATCGCCACGACGAACAGATTGAGCGCCAGCGACAGGATCAGCGCAATCTTCAGCCAGCGCCCGGATCCGTCAGGCCCGCGCTCCCCGCCGGTTTGCCGTTCCGCCATCCTCAACCCTCCGTTCCCGCCGCCAGCACGAAGACCTCGACCTCCGGCATGAGCTCCACCGTCTCGCCCGCGGCGCCGACCAGACCGCCGCTGAGCTCCGCCGGGTCGGCGAGCCCGGCATAGCCGATCCAGAGCCCCGCCGCCGTGGCCGTGGCCAGCCCGCCGATCCCCTGCCAGCCGCCGAGCATCGCGCCGAGCCGCGCCCAGAGCCCCTCGGACGGCCGCGCCACCGCAGCCAGACGCCGCGCCGCCTCGGCATCGGCCAGGATCCGCGCCATGAGCGCCTCGGACGGGTCCGGCGCACGGTCGCGTGCGGCCGCGAAGAAGTCCTCGAGCCTCCGGTCTTGTTGATCGCGTTCAGCCATCGCCATACCCCAATTCCTCGCGCCGGCCCGCCAGCGCCTCGGTCAATCCGCGCTTGCCCCGCGCGATCAGGCTTTCCACCGCCTCGACGCCCACGCCCATGATCTCGGCGATCTCGGGATTGCCGAGGCCTTCGAGATGGCGCAGCACCACCGCCTGGCGCTGGCGCTCCGGCAGGCCGAGAAGCGCGCGGTCCAAGGCCGCCGCCCGGTCCGCCGCGATCATCGCGCCGAGCGCGCCGGGCCGTTCGTCCGCCGGCTCCGGCACCGCGTCGAGCGGCAGGCCCCGGCGCCGCCTGAGCCGGTCGGTGGCGAGGTTGGCCACGACCCGGTAGAGCCAGGTCGAGACCTTCGCCGTGCCGGCCTGCCAGTCCGGCGCCATGCGCCAGAGCCTCAGCATCGCCTCCTGCGCCAGGTCCTCGGCCTCGGCCCGGTCGCCGAGCAGGCGCGCCGCGACACGGAACGCCATCGGCGCCAGACGCCGCGTCAGTTCGCGCGCGGCCGTGGCGTCGCCCCGGCCGTAGAGCGCCAGCAGCGCCTCGTCCGATCTGTCATCCTCGGCATCGAAAGCCATGGCCGCCATTCCCAAGACCTAGACCGGATGCGGGCCGCTCACAAATCCGATTTCGGCGGGGCGATGCGCGAGGCCCGCCCCGCCGGAGCCGCTGCCGGCGCTCACTCGCCGGCCTCGTCCGCGTCGTCCGTGCCGAACCAGCCGCCCATATGGTGGCGATGCCCGCCGAACCGGCCGAACATGCCATGCCGGCCTTCGCGCGCCTCGTCCATCCGCTCGTGCATCGCGTCGATCTCGGCCTCGGTCACGTTGCCGTCGCCATCGGCGTCGACACGGTCGAACAGCCGCTCCGGAACCCGAGGTGCCATCATCTCGGCGGCGCTGAGCTTGCCGTCGCCATCGACATCCTGGGACGCGATCCGGGCGGTGACCATTTCGGCGATATGCGCCTGCATCCGTTCGGTGGCGAAGGCGGTCATCTCCTCGGCCGAGATCAGGTTGTCGCCATCGGCGTCAAGCCCGGCGATCTGGGCCTGCCGGTAGGCGTCGATCTCGGCGCGGGTGATCGCGCCGTCGCCGTCGGAGTCGATCTCGGCGAAGTCGAAGCCGCCCACCATGCCGCCGATCATGCCACCGCGCATCATGGCGCCGCCCATCGCCCCGCGCATGCCGCCCGATTCGTGGGCCGATGCGAGCCCCGGCGCGGCGACCATTGCGGTTCCGAGGATCAGCGCGAGGACCGCGCGGGAAGGATTGAGAGCCATGTGATGTCCTTTCCTGCTCTGTTCGGGCGGTGTCGTCCGCCGTTCATTCCTCGAACGCACAGGGCCGCGATTTCCGTCGCCGCCCCGCGCGATTGCGCGACATTTTCGCAGCATCGGGCATCGGACCCTTCGCAACGGCCGTCGTCGATGCTACATCCCTCGCCACAGGAGACGCCCATGACCGAAACTGTTCTCGACCATGACGACGACCGTCCCATGCGCCCGGCGATGCTGCGCGGCTGGCGCCGGCGCTGTCCGAATTGCGGCGAAGGCGCGCTGCTCAGGGGCTATCTGAAGGTGCGCGACACCTGCCCCGCCTGCGGCGAGGAGTTGCACCATCACCGTGCCGATGACGGGCCCGCCTATCTCACGATCCTGATCGTCGGGCATCTCATGGCGCCGCTGATCATGTGGGCCTTCGTGAAGTTCCGGCCCGATCCCCTCGTGCTCTCGGCCATCTTCGCGGCCGGATGCGTGGCGCTGTCGCTTTACCTCCTGCCGCGGCTCAAGGGGGTCATGGTGGCAATCCAGTGGGCCAGGCGCATGCACGGCTTCGGCGTGGCCAGCCATGGCTGAGGCCGCAGCGCCCGTCGAAACGCCGATCCGCGACGCGGCTACGGTGCTTCTGGTGCGCCGGGGCGGCAGCGGCGGTCCGTCGATCCTGATGGGCCAGCGCGGCGCGGGCGCGGTCTTCATGCCGAACAAGTATGTCTTTCCCGGCGGCGCAGTCGACGCGACCGACGCCGAGGTGCCATTGGCCTCGGCCCTCGCGGCCGCCTGTGCCGCGCGGCTCGCGCTCGATGCCGGGCCGGGCCTGGCCGCGGCCCTTGCCGCCGGCGCGATCCGCGAGCTTTGGGAGGAGACCGGGTTGCTGCTCGGCGCGCCCGGCACCTGGCCCGGCACCGCTCCCGCGGGCTGGCAGGACTTCGCCGCGACCGGGCATCTTCCGGCCGCCGCGCCGCTCACCTTCGTGTTCCGCGCGATCACGCCGCCCGGCCGGCCGCGCCGCTTCGACGCGCGGTTCTTCCTCGCCGATGCAGCTCATGTCGTGGGCGATCCGGAGGACTTCTCGCGCGCCTGCGACGAACTCAGCCATCTGCACTGGGTTCCCGTCGCCGAGGCGCGGCGGCTCAACCTGCCGTTCATCACCGAGGTCGTGCTCGGCGAAGTCGCGGCGCTTCTCGACCGCGACGGGCCGCCCGAAAGCGTGCCCTTTTTCGACAATTCCGGCCCGATGCCCCGGTTCCGCCGCCTCGCCTGATCCAGCGCCGCCAGGGCGCCGGGGAGGTCAGCTCTGAGAGCGCAGGGGATGCGGGACCGGATCCTTAGGCGTCAGGAAGTGTTGGCGGAAGATCTCGCCATAGGAGGCATAGCGGTAGCCCTCGTTGCGGCGCAGGAAGTCCTCGCGGTTCTGGGCATAGAGCGCCGGCAGCCGGTACCAGGCGGCGCCGGGCCTGGCGTGATGCACGACATGGAGGTTGTTGTTGAGAAACAGGAACGCCAGCAGCCCCCGCCCCTCCACGATCACCGTACGGCCCCGGGCGCGTTCGTGCGCGCGGTGCTCGAGGAAGGTGCGGATCTTCAGGATCGACATGCCGCAATAGGCCGCGAGCGCGTAGGCCCAGACCGGCATCCCGCAGGCCGCGATCCAGAGCGCGACGAGCGTCAGACCCGCGCCATGCCGCGCCCAGTCGCGCAGGATCGCCCGGTCGCCCTTGCGGATCGCGGCGAAGTCGGCCGTCAGCACCGCATGGACGGAGATCGCCGGGCCGATCACCATGCGCCCCAAGAGCGTGTTGTTGGCCCTGAGGAGCTTCCGCCGCCAACGCGGCAGGCGCGCCCAGACGGCGGGATCGAGATAATTCGATTCCGGGTCGTCATAGGGATCGGTCAGCCGCTCGTCCCGGTGATGCGCGAGATGCAGGTCGCGGAAGCGCCCGTAGGGATAGAAGAGCCCGATCGGCAGGAAGACCAGCGCCTCGTTCAACGCACGGCTGCGGAAGGGATGGCCGTGCAGCACCTCGTGCTGGAGCGAGGAATGCAGCGTCACCGCGAGCGTTAGGACCACGATTCCCAAGGGCAGCCAGAACCCGGCGAGAACCGTCGTGGCCAGCGCCCAGACGATGTAGCAGCCGGCGACCAGGGCCAGCGTCGGCCATTCGACGGCGGGGCGCGTCTCAGACATGGCGCCCCCAGGAGATGCGCGACCAGAGCCGCTCGTATAGGATGTAGCAGACGAAACCGACCACGGTATTGCTCAGCGCGATCGCGCCCCCCAAGGCCGCCGAACCGGTCATCGCAAGCCCCACCAGGGCCATCGTCAGAAGCCCCAGCACGTTCCACAGAATTGCTTTCAGAATCGTACGCTTACCCGTGTCCATTCATGTTCCTTTCCCTTGCCTTCCAGCTAAGCCGAGAAGAGGAAGTTGCGAATTCCGAATATGATTAACATTTCTCAGCAGATGTGATTTTATTAACCGCATGCGCATGAATATCGACAAACGCGACCGAGCTAGCCTGTTCCGCGAGCGCCTCGCCCAAGCGATGGCGGAGAAGGCGGAGAACCAGAGCGGCCTTGCCCGCCGCGTCGGTGTCGACCGCTCGACGATCTCGCAGCTCCTGACCGGCGAGGGCGCGCGGCTTCCGAACGCCCAAGTCGTGGCCGAATGCGCGACTGCGCTCGGGGTGTCGGCCGACTGGCTCCTCGGGCTCACCGAGCGGCCGGAACGGCTCGCCGATCTCCTCGCCACCTCGATGACCATGACCGAAGCGCCCCGCGCGCTGATCGACGAGACGATCTTCGGCTGGCACAAGGAGGCGGCGGGCTACAAGATCCGCCACGTGCCCGCGACGCTGCCCGACATGCTGAAGACCCGGGCGATGCTGCGCTGGGAATACGAACCCCAGCTCGGCCGCACCGCCGACCAGGCGATCGGCGCCTCGGAGGACCGGCTCAACCTGATGGCGCAGTCGGGCTCGGACTACGAGATCGCGCTGCCGCGCCACGAGATCGAGGCCTTCGCCCGTGCCGAGGGCTACTACCGCGGCCTTCCCGCCGAGATCCGCGCCGAACAGATCGCGCGGCTGCGGGCGCTCTACGCCGAGCTCTACCCGGCGCTCAGGATCTATGTCTTCGACGCGCGGCGGGTGTTCTCGGCACCGGTCACGGTCTTCGGCCCGCTTCTCGCCGTGCTCTATCTCGGCCGCCACTACATCGCCTTCCGCGATTCCGCGCGGGTGACGAGCTTCACGGCGCATTTCGACTGGCTGGTGCGCGAGGCCGAGCTCGGCGCACGGGATTTCAGCGCCCATCTGGATGAACTGGCGCGCGAAAGCCGCCTCTGACGGCGGTCAGAGCGGCCGGAGCCCGGCGGGATCGTAGCCGTTGAACCTCAGGATGTCGCGGGCGGCCTGCATCAGGTCGGGGCGCGGCTCCGGCTGGCGCGACAGGACGCGCGCGAAGCGGCGCGACGGTGTGCCGATCAGCGCGATGCGGTAGTCGGCATCGGTCCAGAGCACCCAGAGCACCTCCTCGCCGCCGGGCATCGGCCTTGCGAGGCGGCCCGGCCCGGTGATCCACGCCTCGGTGGCGAAGGCGCGGGCGCCCGCCGGACCGCAGGTCGTGCCGGTGACGCGGTAGCGGCCGGGGCCGGTCGGGGTCCAGGTCTCGGCGAGCGGGCCACAGGACGGGTCGGAGCCGAGCACGGCGGCGACATGCCAGGCATCGGCGAAGCGCGCCGGATCGAAGAGCGCGGCCGAGGACATGCCGGGACCGGCCGCGGGCGGCGCGGCGCGGTCGCCGCAGCCCGAAAGGCCGAGCGCGAGAAGCGACGCGAGAACGGACGCGAGGGCGCGCGGGGGCATGGGGATCTCCGGCCGGGTGGGAAGGCTGCGCCACACTCGCCGAGACCGGAGCGGCGCGCAAGCGCTGCTTGCCGGACAGCACTTTGCGGAATACGAAACAGTTGATGAAAAGCGAACGCCCGATCTTCGCCCCCGATCCCGCGACCCTCAGCGTCGCGGTTCTGGTCATGGCCGAGACCAACGCGCTGTCGCTCGCCGCCGCGGTCGATCCGATGCGCGCCGCCAACCGCCGCGCGGGCCGCACGCTGTTCACCTGGCGCTACTATTCGGCGGCGGGCGGCGCCGTGCCGCTGACGGCGGGGTTCGGGATCGACACGGAAGCACTTTCGGACCGCACCGAGGCCGACATCCTTCTGATCGTCGCCGGCTTCCGGCTCGCCGAGCAGGCGACCCCGCCGCTTCTGGCGCGGCTCAGGCGGCTCGCGCCGCGGCTCCGGGCGATGATCGGCGTCGATGGCGGGCCGTGGTTCCTCGCGCGCGCCGGCCTCCTCGACGGCCGCGCCGCGACCGTGCACTGGGAGGATCTCGAGACCTTCGCCGACCGCTTTCCCGCCGTGGACGTGCGGCGCGACCGCTACGTGATCTCGGGCCCGATGGTCACGACCGGCGGCGCGGCGCCCTGCCTCGACATGATGCTGGAGCTGATCCGGGCGCGCCACGGGGCCGAGCTGGCCTTGCGCGTCGCGGGCGCCTTCCTCTACGAGCCGGTCCATGCCGCCACGGCGCCGCAGCAGGCGGTCTCGGCGGCGCGGCTCGCCAAGGGTGACCCCGCCTTGGGCCGCGCCATCGCGCTGATGGAGGCGGCCATCGAGGATCCCCAGCCCATCGCCTCCATCGCCCGGCGCATCGGCCTGTCGCAGCGGCGGCTGGAGATGCTCTTCGCCGACCGGCTCGGCACCAGCCCGGGGCGGTTCTTCCTCGACCTCAGACTCGACGAGGCGCGGCGCATGGTCACCGATACCCGCCTGCCGCTGCAGGAAGTCGCGCTCCGCACCGGCTTTTCGAGCCAGGTCGCCTTCGCCCGCGCCTTCCGCGCCCGTTTCGGCACCACCGCCTCGGCGCTGCGCCGGCCGGCGGGCCGTCAGTAGGGCATCGGATGCGCCCTGTGCGCCGCCGTGATCTCGGCCAGCACCTCGTCGCTCAAGCGGACATCGACCGCGCCGAGCGCGTGGTCGAGCTGTTCGAGCGTCGTCGCTCCGAAGATCGGCACCACCGGGAACGGTCGCGTCAACACCCAGGCGAGCGCCATCTGCACCGGGTCGAGCCCGGCCTGGTTCGCGATCCCGAGATAGGCCGAGACCGCCTCCCAGACCCGGAACGTGATGCGCCCGCCGAGTTGCGGATTGTGCTCGCGGCGCGAGCCCTCCGGGATCACGTCGCCGGCATATTTCCCGGTCAGCAGCCCCGCCGCCATCGGCGAGAAGGCGAGAAGCGTGACCTTCTCGTTGTGGCCGAGCTCCGCAAGGTCGGTGTCGTAGAGCCGGCAGAGGAGCGAGTATTCGTTCTGCACCGAGACCGGCCGCGGCCCGAGCCCCTCGCCGGCGAGCCGGATCCACTGCGCCATACCCCAGGCGGACTCGTTGGACAGGCCCCAGTGGCGGATCTTGCCCTCCGCCCTGAGCTCCGCAAGCGTCCCGAGGCACTCCGCCATGTTCGCGACGGTCGCGTCGCGGTCCTGCTTCGAGGGGTCGTAGCTCCAGTTCTGGCGGAACATGTAGCTGCCGCGATTGGGCCAGTGGAACTGGTAGAGATCGACGTAATCCGTCCGCAGTCGCCGGAGCGAGGCTTCGAGCGCCCGGCGGATCGAGGCGCCGTCGATCAGCTCTCCCTTCGCGCGCGCCAGGCTGCCCTCGCCCGCGATCTTGGTGGCGATCACCCAGTCCCCGCGCCGCCCGCCCTTCGCGATCCAGTTGCCGATGATCTCCTCGGTCCGGCCCAGCGTCTCCCTGCGCACCGGGTTGACCGGATACATCTCTGCGGTGTCGAGGAAATTCACCCCGCATTCGCCGGCCATGTCGATCTGGGCATGGGCGTCGGCTTCCGGCGTCTGGGTGCCCCAGGTCATGGTGCCGAGGCAGAGGGTTGAGACCTCCAGGTCGGTCGGCCCGAGCGTGACGCGTTGCATGCAGCCCTCCTTTCGGCTGGGCGACCTTGGCCCGACGGGTCGCCCGGCGTCAAGCCGGAGCAGCCAGGGGCGCTGCCCGTCGTCCATTGGTTCTCGAACCGATGGCGCACCAATGGACGACCCCCGGGATATTTCTGGCAAGATGAAGGAGCCGCGACCGAGCGACCGGCAGCGCGGCATTGAGAACAGATATGGAACATATTATTCTCGGAGCATGACGACTCAGGCCCTCGCCCGGATCATCTCGCGCACAGAGCGCCGGCCGCGCGGCGTGCTGCCCTTCCTCGGCGCGCTTTCGCTCGCGCGGGGCCGGGTGCATGAATACTGTGGCCCCGCGCGACGCACGCTCGCGCTGATGGCGGCGCGCGGGACCGAAGGCCCCATCTTCTGGCTCCGCCCCGGCTGGCTGCCGGAACGGCTGTTTCCCGAAGGCGTGCTCTCCTTCATCGAGCCGGGGCGGCTCGTCTTCGTCACGCCGCGCCGGCCCGAGGACCTTCTGTGGTGCTTCGAGGAAGCCCTGCGCGCCGGCGCCGCGGCTCTCGTCGTCGCCGAACTGCCCGAGCCGCCGCGGCTCACGCCGGTCCGCAGGCTGCAGCTCGCCGCCGAGACCGGCGCCGCAGAGGGAAGCGTGACGCCGACCGGGCTGATACTGACCCCGGGCACAGGCGGCGCGCCGGGGGGCGAGAGCCGCTGGCATCTCGCGCCCTGCCATGCGGCGCGCGACACCCGCTGGCGGCTCGATCTCCTGCGCGCCCGGAGCGAGCCCCCGCAGAGCTGGATGCTCGCCGCGCGCGGCGGCGGCGGGGGCTTCACGCTCGCCCGGCTGCGGTCCTCCGATCCGGATCACACGGAAATGACGCCGGACCCGGCCCGATCGGGTTAGACTGTCCGCGACGCCTGCCCCTCCCCGGCGCCACGGAGGACCGTCCATGCGCCTGCTTTTCGCCGTTTTCCTCGCCCTCGGCCTTGCCGCCGCGGCTGAGGCGAAGCCGCTGCACTACCGGCTCGACGCCGCCCGCTCCACCGTCGGCTTCGAGGCCGATTTCGGCCCGAACCTGATCCGCGGCCAGATGCCCGTGACCGCCGCCGACCTCGTGCTCGATTTCGACCGCGCCGCGGCGAGCCGGGTCCGCGTGACCCTCGATCCGAGCGGCGCGCGGGTGAATATCCCCTTCGCAACGGAGGCGATGAAAAGCGACGCGGTGCTCGCCACCCGCAGCCACCCCCGGATCCGCTTCGAAAGCACGAAGGTGCGCCCGACCGACACCGGCGCGGCCGTCACCGGCCTCATCACCATCCGCGGCATCACCCGCGAAATCACGCTCGACGCGCAGCTGTTCCGCCCGAAGGGCAGCGCGCCCGGCGAACGCGACAACCTCTCGATCCTGCTCACCGGCAGCGTCAGCCGCGCGGCCTTCGGTGCCACGGGCTATTCCGACATGGTGGGTGACGAGGTGCGGCTGAAGATCCTCGCCCGCATCCGGCGGGAAGGCTGATCCCGGCAGACGACGATCCGGAAGAGCGCGTGCCTGCGGACAAGGGAAACACGCGCGGCGGCTTTCTTCCGTCCCGGAAGGCCGCCGGCGTGAGGCAAATCCGAGCGCCCTTCATGCAAATGAAGGGCGCGAGAGAAAAGGCTTGCGCCCGCTTGCGGGCGCTCCGCTAGGAAACGGAACACAAGACGGCAAACCTCTTCGGGGCGCGATTTTCCACTGGGCATTCCGGGCGCGAGACGACATGGTGGCGGCGCTTTCCTGGACCTGCCTCCGATGCGCCTGCTGATTTCCTTTGCCGCCCTCTTCCTCTCGGTCATCCTCTTGCAACTCGGGACCGGCGGCGTGGCGCCCCTCGACGCGCTCTCGGGCGTCGAGCTTGGATTCACCAAGGCCGAGATCGGCACGCTCGGCTCGGCGCATTTCTTCGGCTTCTTCATCGGCTGCTGGTGGGCGCCGCGGCTGATGGGCGCGGTCGGCCATTCGCGCGCCTTCGCCGCCTTCACCGCGGCCGGCACGATCGGGCTTATCGCCCATATGATGATCGTCGATCCCGTCGCCTGGGCGATCCTCAGGATGCTGTCGGGCGCCTGCGTCGCCGGCTGTTACACGATCATCGAGGCCTGGCTCCAGGCCAAGGTCACCAACGAGACGCGCGGCCGCGCCATGGGCGTCTACCGCGTGGTCGATATCACCGGCTCGCTCGGCGCGCAGCTCGTCATCGGCATCCTGAGCCCGGCGGTCTACTTCTCCTACAACCTGCTCGCCCTGATCTGCTGCGCCGCGCTCCTGCCGGTCACGGTGAGCCGCGTCGAACAGCCCGATACGCCCGAAGCGCCGCGGCTCCGCCCCGCGATGGCCTGGCGCCGTTCGCCCCTGGCCGCGCTCGGCGTCGTCGTCTCCGGTGTCACCGGTGCGGCCTTCCGCATGGTCGGCCCGATCTACGGGATCGAGGTCGGGCTCTCGGCCGACATGATCGCGCTCTTCCTCGCCGCCTACGTGCTCGGCGGCGCGGTCGCGCAGTTCCCGCTCGGTTGGCTCGCCGACAAGTTCGACCGGCGCCACGTGCTGATCGGCCTCTCGGCCGCCGCGACGCTGTCCTGCGCGTTGACCATCGGGCTGGCCGATCTCGGCACCGTCAGCGTCTTCGCCGGCGCCGCCTTCTTCGGCGCGGCGACGATGCCGATCTACTCGGTCTCCGCCGCCCATGCCCACGACTTTGCCGACGCCTCCGAACGGGTCGAGCTCTCGGCGGCGCTGATGTTCCTCTACGCCGTCGGCGCCATCGCCTCGCCCATCATCGCCTCGGCGCTGATTGCGGCCTACGGCGCCCCGGCGATGTTCGTCTTCATCGCGATCACCCATGCCGCACTTCTGGTCTTCGGCCTCGTGCGCATGTTCGCCCGCCCCGCACCGGAGGAGCGCACGGCCTATGTCTACGTGCCGCGCACCTCGTTCCTCGTCGGCCGCCTCTTCGGTCGCAACCGCGACGAGGGCTGAACCCTCTGGCCCTTCCCCCGCGAAGAAGCTAAATCAGCGCCCCAACGGTACCAAAAGGCGCGCGCATGTCCCGGATCCTGATCACCTCGGCCCTGCCCTACATCAACGGCATCAAGCATCTCGGCAACCTGGTCGGCTCGCAGCTCCCGGCCGACCTCTACGCCCGCTACTGCCGGAAGCGCGGCCACGAGGTGATGTTCATCTGCGCCACCGACGAACACGGCACCCCGGCCGAGCTCGCCGCCGCCAAGACCGGCGAACCGGTCGCCGACTACTGCGCCCGCATGCATGCCGAACAGTCCGAACTGGCGCGCGGCTTCGGCCTCTCCTTCGACCATTACGGCCGCTCGTCGTCGCAGCGCAACCACCGCCTCACCCAGCATTTCGCGGGCAAGCTGGCCGAGAACGGCTTCATCGAGGAAGTGACCGAGAAGCAGGTCTTTTCCCACACCGACAACCGCTTCCTGCCCGACCGCTACATCGAGGGCACCTGCCCGAACTGCGGCTACGAGCGCGCGCGGGGGGACCAGTGCGAGAACTGCACCAAGCAGCTCGACCC
>JBFKMA010000021.1:0-13613 GCA_041630175.1 Albidovulum sp. | reverse complement strand
TCGGAACGACGTTCTTCGTCCCGTCGGGCGGCGGCGACCCGGTGCTCTACCAGCACATACTCTGGTTCTTCGGGCACCCGGAGGTCTACATCATCGTGCTGCCTGGTTTCGGCATTATCTCCCACGTGATCGCCACCTTCTCTCGCAAGCCTATCTTCGGCTACCTGCCCATGGTCTGGGCGCTCATCGCGATCGGCGCGCTCGGTTTTGTGGTCTGGGCGCACCACATGTACACCGTCGGCATGTCGCTGACCCAGCAGTCCTACTTCATGCTGGCGACGATGGTGATCGCGGTGCCCACCGGCATCAAGGTCTTCAGCTGGATCGCGACGATGTGGGGCGGCTCGATCGAGTTCAAGACACCGATGCTCTGGGCCTTCGGCTTCCTGTTCCTGTTCACCGTCGGCGGCGTGACCGGCGTGGTGCTGAGCCAGGCCCCGGTCGACCGGGTCTACCACGACACCTACTACGTCGTGGCCCACTTCCACTACGTGATGTCCCTCGGCGCGGTCTTCGGGATCTTCGCCGGCGTCTATTACTGGTTCGGCAAGATGTCGGGCCGCCAGTACCCGGAATGGGCGGGCAAGCTGCACTTCTGGGCGATGTTCATCGGCGCGAACCTCACGTTCTTCCCGCAGCACTTCCTGGGCCGCCAGGGCATGCCGCGGCGCTACATCGACTACCCGGAGGCCTTCGCCTACTGGAACTGGGTCTCCTCGATCGGCGCCTTCCTGAGCTTCGCCTCGTTCCTGTTCTTCATCGGCGTCGTGTTCTACACGCTGCGCTACGGCAAGCGCGTGACCGAGGCGAACTACTGGAACGAGCATGCCGACACGCTCGAATGGACCCTGCCCTCGCCGCCGCCGGAGCACACGTTCGAGACGCTGCCGAAGCAGTCGGACTGGGACAAGGGCCACGCCCACTGAGATGCCCTATGAATGGGTGAAACGACCGAATGGGGCACCGGAGCGATCCGGGGCCCCTTTGCATGAAGAGCCTCTGGCCGAGCTGCATCTCTGGCCCTACCGCTCGCTGCCGCGCCGCGGCTTCGTGCTGTTCATCGCCGCGACCTCGGCGATGCTGGCGCTGCCGCTCATCGCGGTCCTCGGCACGATGGTGTTCTGGGGGCTCCTGCCGTTCCTTCTCGCGGCGGTCTGGGGCGTGTGGCGGGCGCTCAGCCACAGCTACCGTCAGGGCGAGCTGACCGAGGTCCTGCGCCTCTGGCCCGACCGGATCGAGATCGCGCGGCGGGCGCCCGACGGGCAGGAGCAGCGCTGGCAGGCCAATCCATACTGGGTAAGGGTGACGCTTCACTCCGCGGGCGGGCCAGTGCCCGACTACCTCACATTGAAGGGAGATGGGCGCGCGGTCGAGCTTGGCGCCTTCCTCGCGCCTGAGGAGCGCCGGGCGCTGAAGGACGAGATCGACACCTGCCTCGCCGGGCTGCGGGCGGACGCCTAGGCCGCCGTCACCGCAGCCTCGTCCGCCCCGGCCATCGCCGCCGCGTAATGGCGCTGGAAGGCCAGGATTGGATGTTCGGACTGCGAGCCGCAGGCGGCCTCCACCAGCAGCGGCCCGCGGTCGAACCCGCCCGAAGCGAGCCCGCGCTGCACCGAATCGACGATCGGCGCATCCTCGGCGAAGGTCGTGGTGCGGTGCTGGTGGATGATCTCGGCCTCGACCGGGTTCGGCTCTGCCGCCGGCAGCCACCAGTCGACCTCGATCTTGGTCTGGTCGACCACGACCGGCCGCCAGCGATAGGTGTTGACGATGCCGCCGGGATAGACCTGCACCGCGAAGAGGGGCCAGAACCACCAGGTCAGGAACCGGTCGGTCCGCGCCGCCGGATCGGCGGCATAGCCATAGGACTTCGTGCCGTCTGGCCGCGCCGGGCTTTCGTGGCGGATGCCCCAGCTCTTGTCGCGGGTCCGGTACTGGTCGGGATCGACGACGCCCGTGGTCAGCGTCCGGTGCACGACCGCGCAGTGGTAGCATTCGTTGAAATTCTCGGCCACGACCTTCCAGTTGGCCGCCGCCATCCGCTCGGTCCGCGCGGCATGGACGTAGGAGGAAAGGTTCGGCGCATAGGAGGCGATCTCGGCCGAAGCCTCCTCCGCGCCCGCCCAGAACGGCGCGGCGGCCTCGTCGAGATTGACGAGGATCAGCCCGTGGAAGACTTCAAGCCGCACCGGCTTCAGTCGATGGGCCGAGAGATCGAATCCGGGGAAGCCTTGGGCGTTCGGCGCCGCCCGGAGCTGGCCGGTCGTATCGTAGGTCCAGGCGTGATAGGGGCAGGTCAGCCGCTTCACGCAGCCGGCGCCTTCGGCAAGCTCGTGGCCGCGATGGACGCAGACATTGAAGAAGCCGCGCAGCACATCATCCTGGCCGCGCAGCACCAGGACCGAACTGCCGGCGATGTCGGCCGTGAAATAGGCGCCTGGCGCGGCAACGTTGCTGACATGGCCGGCCAGATGCCAGGCGCGGCGGAATATCCGTTCGCGCTCCTCTGCAAAGACCGCCGGTTCGGTGTAAAGCCGTGCGGGCAGCGTCTCGTAGACCCCGCCACTCGGCAGTTCGATCTCCATCCCGTCCTCCCTGCGCAATCGCGCCGGGCCGCCGCCAGCGACGCAGCCCCGGCGCAGCATTCCACGGCCGCCTCCCGCGCGCTGGCCCGACCGCGCCATGGACAGGTCGCTTCCGGCCTCCGCCCGCGCCAAGCCACCACTCCGCGCCCGACACCTGCCGGGCGCGAGGGGCTCCGTTTCCGCCCGCACTTCCACTTGGCCGAAATATCCTCGGGGGGACTTGCCCGGAACGGGCAATGGGGGGCAGACAGCCCCCCCTGCGACGCCTCAGCCGAGGCGCGCCTTCACCATCGGGCCGACCGCGCCGAAATCCATCTGCCCGGCATGTTTCGTCTTCAAGACGCCCATGACCTTGCCCATGTCGCGGATCGAGCTCGCTCCGATCTCGGCGATGGCCTTGTCGATGGCCGCGTTGATCTCATCGTCCGAGAGCTGGCGCGGCAGGAACTCCTCGATCACCTTGATCTCGTCGAGTTCCTTCTCCGCCAGCTCCAGCCGCCCGCCCTCTTCATAGGCGCGCGCCGATTCCTGGCGCTGCTTGACCATGCGCGCGAGGATCGCCAGCACCTCGGCATCGCCGACCACGGCCTCCCCGCCCTCGCCTCTCAGCGCAATGTCCTTGTCCTTGATCGCCGCATTGATCAGCCTGAGCGTCGAAAGCCGCGCGGCATCCTTGGATCGCATGGCGTCCTTCAACGCCGCCGCAATCCGGTCTCGCATATCCATCGGATCTTTCATCCCCATGAGGTTCCGAAACCTCACAATAGCCCGAAGCCAGGGCGGACACAACCTGGCGGAAACCGATCAACTCATTGATATTGCTTGACAAGACAAAAGAATATCACCCCTTGACCGTATCCCTCCACGCCCGTAGGTTCCGCGGGATTTGTGACCCGGGGAGTCGCGCCATGCCCACCACATCCGCCGCCAGTGACAAACCCACGGCCTGCCTCGCGCTGGCCGACGGCACGGT
Organism: Albidovulum sp.; assembly: GCA_041630175.1. GTDB lineage: Bacteria > Pseudomonadota > Alphaproteobacteria > Rhodobacterales > Rhodobacteraceae > Albidovulum. The sequence goes on along the minus strand of JBFKMA010000021.1, from coordinate 10,055 downwards.
GTTCTATGGGAAGGGGTTCGGCGCGACGGGCGAGACGGTGGCGGAGCTTTGCTTCAACACCGCGATGACCGGCTATCAGGAGATCATGACCGATCCTTCCTATGCCGGCCAGGTCGTGACCTTCACCTTCCCCCATATCGGCAATGTCGGCACCAATCCCGAGGATGACGAGACCGCCGATCCCGTCGCCGCCGGCATGGTGGTGAAATGGGACCCGAGCGAGCCCTCGAACTGGCGCGCGGCCGAGGACCTGACGACCTGGCTCGCGCGGCGCGGGCGCATCGGCATCGGCGGCATCGACACCCGCCGCCTGACCCGCGAGATCCGCCAGCAGGGCGCGCCGCATGTGGCGCTCTCCCACGACCCCGAGGGCAATTTCGACATCGCCGCGCTCGTCGCCAAGGCGCGCGCTTGGTCGGGCCTCGTCGGGCTCGATCTCGCCAAGGACGTGACCTGCGCGCAGAGCTACCGCTGGGACGAGACCCGCTGGGCCTGGCCCGACGGCTACGGCAAGCGGACGGGCGACGGCTTCCGTGTGGTGGCGGTCGATTACGGCGCCAAGCGCAACATCCTGCGCTGCCTCGCCTCGGCGGGCTGCGACGTCACCGTGCTGCCCGCGACCGCGACCGCCGAGGAGGTGCTCGCGCACGATCCCGAGGGGGTGTTCCTTTCGAACGGCCCCGGCGACCCGGCGGCGACCGGCGCATATGCCGTGCCGATGATCAAGGCGGTGCTTGAGCGCGACCTGCCCCTGTTCGGGATCTGCCTCGGCCACCAGATGCTGGCGCTGGCGGTGGGCGCGAAGACGGTCAAGATGAACCACGGCCATCACGGCGCCAACCACCCCGTCAAGGAGATCGAGACCGGCAAGGTCGAGATCACCTCGATGAACCACGGCTTCACCGTGGACAGCCAGACCCTGCCGAAGGGCGTGCTCGAGACCCATGTCTCGCTCTTCGACGGCTCGAACTGCGGCATCCGGCTTGCCGACCGCCCGGTCTTCTCGGTCCAGCACCATCCCGAGGCAAGCCCCGGGCCGCAGGACAGCTTCTACCTCTTCGAGCGTTTCGCCGAAGCGATGCGGGCCCGACGCACCGCCTGAGGCGACCGAGTCGGCCGGATTTCTACTGTGAGGCAGGGATTTGACCGGGCTCCTTAACCCGGAATTAACCCTGTTGGCCGGAGGCTCGGAGGGCATAGCCACTCCGGACCCCCGATGCCTGCCGCCGCCACGCCTCTGCGCCTTGCCCCGCACCCGACCATCACCGAAGCTCCGCGCGCGGCGCGGAAGCCGCTCGGCCAGATCCTCCTCGAGATGGGCGCGGTCGAACCCGGCGACATGCTCAGGGCGCTGGCGCACCGGGGCCGGACCGACGCACGGCTTGACGACATTCTCCTGACCCATGGCTGGGTGAGCGAGGCGGATCTGGTCGCTGCGCTCTCGGCCCAATGGGGCGCGACAGCCGTGGACCTCGTCGGGGAACCGCCCGACCCGCGGCTCCTCGACGCTCTCGGGACCGAGTTCTGCCTGGCGCGCGGCCTCCTGCCCTGGCGCCGGATCGGCGGCGCGACGGTGCTCGCGACCGCGCGGCCCGAGGAATTCGCCCGGATACGCGCCGAGCTGCCGTCGGGATTCGGCCCGGTGCTCATGGCGCTCGCGCCGGAATGCGACATCCACACGGCGCTGGTCGCGGCGCGCCGGACCGCGCTGATCCGCAGGGCCGAAACCCGCGTCGCGCCCGAGGAAAGCTGCCGCAGCCAGGACGGACGGCAGGCGCGCCGCTTCGGCCTCGCCGGGCTTGCCGTGCTGGCGCTCGGCGCGCTGGCCGCCCCGGGCGCGGCCTTCGCGGTTCTCGCGGTCTGGGCGGTCCTGGCGCTCGTCGCCTTCACTGGGCTGAAGCTCGCCTGCTTCCTCGCGGAGTCGCTCGCCCGCGACCGCGCCGGGCCGAGCGCCCCCCAGAACCCGCCGGGCCGACTGCCGGCCGTCTCGGTCATGGTACCGCTGTTTCACGAGGACGACATCGCGCCGCGGCTCGTCCGACGGCTCGGCCGCATCGACTATCCGAAGGAACTGCTCGACATCCTCCTCGTCGTCGAGGAGGACGACCACCGCACGATGGCGGCGCTGTCACGCGGCGGATTGCCGCGCTGGATGCGCATCGTGACGGTGCCCGACGGGCCGATCCGCACCAAGCCGCGCGCGCTGAACTACGCGCTCGATTTCTGCCGCGGCTCGATCGTCGGCATCTGGGACGCCGAGGACGCGCCGGAACCGGATCAGATCCTGAAGGTCGTGCGCCGCTTCGGGGAGTGCGGCCCGGACGTGGCCTGCCTGCAGGGCATCCTCGATTTCTACAATGTGCGCCACAACTGGATGACGCGCTGCTTCGCCATCGAATACGCCTCGTGGTTCCGCGTCTTCCTGCCGGGGCTGGCGCGGCTCGGCTTCGTCGTGCCCTTGGGCGGCACCACGCTCTTCTTCCGCCGCGCCGCGATCGAGGAGCTTGGCGGCTGGGACGCGCACAACGTCACCGAGGACGCCGATCTCGGCCTGCGCCTCGCCCGCCACGGCTACCGGACCGAGCTTATCGACACCGTGACCGAGGAGGAGCCCAATTCCCACCCGCTGAGCTGGATCCGCCAGCGCTCGCGCTGGCAGAAGGGCTTCGCGGTCACCTGGGCGAGCCATATGCGCGACCCCGCGCGGCTCTGGCGCGAGCTTGGGCCGAAACGCTTCCTCGGCGTGCAGATCCTGTTTCTCGGCTCGCTGTCGCAGGCGCTCCTGACGCCGGTCCTGCTGTCGTTCTGGCTGATCGCGCTCGGCCTGCCGCATCCCCTGGACGCGGTCCTCTCCCGCGGCCCGATCCTGGCGCTCGGGGCGCTTCTCGTCACCGCCGAGGCGATCACCCTCTCGGTCGGCATCTGGGCGACCCGCGGGCCCGGCCACCGCCATCTGTGGAAATGGGTGCCGACGCTGCATTTCTATTTCCCGCTCGCTGCGCTCTCGTCCTACAAGGCGCTTCACGAATGGATGACCCGGCCGTTCTTCTGGGACAAGACCGCGCATGGCGTGGTCGGGACGCAGCGCGAACCGGCCGAGCTGCTGCCGGTTCTGGTGCTGAGCGATCCGATCCGCAGGGCCGCCGCCGGTCCGGAACCGGCCCGGCTCGGCACGCTCCGACCGACCACACCGGAGCCGGGTCCTCTGTCCGCCGCGGCCAGCGCAACGGGGTGAGGCCGGCTCCCCGCTAGCCACCGGGGTCCGCGCCGAGGACGCCGCCGCCCGGCCTGAGAGCCGGGACCCTGCCTCGCCGCTCCCGCGAAGACGCGCCGCGTTGGCCCCGTCTCAGTCCTCGCTGCCGTGCGTCGCCTCGGCGTCAAGTTTCAGCCGGGTTTCGAAGGCCTTGGAGATATGCGACCGCAGCGCCTGCTGCGCCGCCTCGCCGTCGCCCGCCGCGATGGCGCGCACGATCGCGTCATGCTCGGCCAGAGCCGCCAGCCCCCGCCCCTCGGCGGCCAGCGAGGTCGTGGCCAGAAGCGCCATCGAGCGGTGCACGAGGTCGAGCTGCTGGACGAGGTAGCGGTTGTGCGAGGCGAGGTGGACCTGCTTGTGGAACCGCCGGTTGGCGCGCGACAGCGCGTAGGGATCGTCGAGATGCGCTCGGTCGGCCTCGACCATGTCGCTCAGCACCTTGACCTCCTCGGGGGTCGCGTGTTTCGCCGCGAGCTTCGCGGCCAGCCCTTCGAGTTCGGCGCGCACGACGTAAAGCTCGGCAAGTTGGTTGTGATCGAGCGAGGCGACGATCAGCGAGCGCCCGTCCCGCGCGAGGATCGACTGGGTCTCGAGCCGCTGCAGCGCCTCGCGCACCGGGGTGCGCGATACCCCGAAGCGTTCGGCAAGCTCGGCCTCCACCAGCCGGTCGCCCGGCCGGTACACGCCGCTGTCGATCGCCTCGAGAATGAGCGTGTAGGCGTCCTTCTGCATCGCGTCCCCTCCTGCCTCCGGGCGGCGGAGCGTAAGCGCCGGCCCGGGGCGAAGGCAACCCGTCCCGTTGCGACAAGGGGCCGCAAAGCGTAGTGTCGCGCCATGTGCGCCACGGATTTCTCCCATGTCGATGCCTGGGTCTTCGACCTCGACAACACGCTCTACCCGCCCGAGGCGCGGCTGTTCGAGCAGATCGAGGTGCGGATGACGGCCTATGTGATGGACACGCTCGGCGTGCCGCGCCACGAGGCCGACCGCATGCGCGCGCATTACTGGCAGCTCTACGGCACGACGCTGGCCGGGCTCATGCATGAGCACGGGCTCGACCCCGACCCCTATCTCGTCGCGGTGCACGACGTCACGCTCGACCATCTCGCGCCAGACCCGGCGCTACGCGCCGCGATCGCGGATCTGCCGGGCCGGCGCATCGTCTACACCAACGGCTCGGCGCCCTATGCCGAGCGGGTGCTGGCCGCGCGCGGCCTCGCGGGCGCCTTCGACGCGGTCTACGGCGTCGAACATGCCGGCTACCGGCCGAAACCGGAACGCGCCGCCTTCGAGGCGGTCTTCGCCCGTGACGGGATGAACGCCGCCACGGGCGCGATGTTCGAGGACGACGCCCGCAACCTCGCCGCGCCGCATGCGATGGGCATGCGCACCGTCCATGTCGCGCCCGCCGCCGAGCCGGCGCCGCATATCCACCACCATACCGACGACCTCTCCGCCTTCCTCACGGCGCTCCGCCGCTGATCCCCGCAGGCTGCGACATTCCGACAGTTGCGGCAGCGCAGCATTCGCTTTATGCCGCGCCGCAGCGAACAGGAGAGCCCCATGACCGCCACCGAATATCCCCGCCTGCCCTGGTACTATTCCGTCCCCGTCCTCGGCTGGATCGCCCGCGATCTCGTGCATGGCAAGCAGGACAACCTCTGGTACTTCCTCGTGATGGTCCTGACCGCGCTTATCCTGGCGGTGAAGACCTGGGGCCTCGTCGCGCTCACCCTCACCGCGCTCGCCGCCGTGCCGGTGATCTTCGTGCTCCTGATCACCATCACGCTCGGCAAGTAGCGACCGCTTGCCCCTTGGACGCCGCGCGATCCGGCACTATTGTCGCCGCGCGAGTGAGGGGCCAAGCATGCGCGAGACGACCGATATCCTGATTTCCGGCGGCGGCGTCGCCGGGCTCACCGCCGCGGCGGCCTTCGGCGCGGCGGGGTTTTCGGTGATCTGCGTCGATCCCGCGGCCCCCGTCACCGGCGAGGAAGAGGACGGCGCCGATCTGCGCACCACGGCCTTCCTGCAACCGGCAAGGGCCGTGCTCGAGGAGGCCGGCCTCTGGCCCCGCCTCGCCCCCCATGCCGCGGCCTTGAAGATCATGCGCATCGTCGATGCCGGCGGCGCGGAGCCCGAGCCGCGCCTCGTCAAGGATTTCGACGCCGCCGAGATCGGCGAGGAGCCCTTCGGCTGGAACTTCCCGAACTGGCTTTTGCGCCGCGAGATGGTAGCGCGAATCGCGGAACTTGCGAATGTCGACTTCCGCCCCGGCTTTGCCACGAGGTCCGTACTGACCCGCGAGACCGAGGCGCGGGTCACGCTCTCGGACGGAAGCCAGGTCTCCGCGCGGCTGCTCATCGCCGCCGACGGCCGCGCGAGCCCGGTGCGCGAGGCGCTCGGCATCGGCGTGAAGACCACGCGCTACGGCCAGAAGGCGCTGGCCTTCGCGGTCACCCATCCGATCCCGCACGACAACGTCTCGACCGAGATCCACCGGTCCGGCGGCCCGTTCACGCTGGTGCCGCTGCCCGACCGCGAGGGCAGGCCCTGCTCGGCCGTGGTCTGGATGGAGCGCGGGCCGGAAGTGCTGCGGCTCGCCTCCCTGCCCGTGAAGGAGTTCGAGGCCGAGATGTTCGCCCGCTCCGCCCGGCTTTTCGGGCCGCTCACGCTCGTCACCCGCCGCTCGGTCTGGCCGATCATCAGCCAGATCGCCGAGAGGTTCGAGGCCGAACGCACCGCGCTTCTGGCCGAGGCCGCGCATGTCGTGCCGCCGATCGGGGCGCAGGGGCTCAACATGTCGCTCGCCGATCTCGCCTGCCTCTTGGAGCTGGCGAAGGCCGCGCCCGAGCGGCTCGGCGACCGGGCGATGCTGACCACCTATCACCGCCGCCGCTGGCTCGAGGTCAAGGCGCGCGTGACCGGCATCGACCTTCTGAACCGCACCTCGATGCTCGAGGCCCGGCCGCTGCGCGACCTTCGGGCGGGCGCGCTGAACGCGCTCTATTCGATCGCGCCGGTGCGCCGGACGCTGATGAAGGCTGGGCTCGGCATGCGCTAGACGGCGCAGAGGAAGCTGACGGTGCGGATGCGGCGCTCGGCGAGGTTGCGCACCTGGTTGCGCACCATTTCCCTGAAATCGCCGCCGAAGATGGTGCCGCTCGAAAAGGCCGGGGCACCGGAGCGCGCGATTTCGGCGGACAGAGCGTTGAACCACTCGACACTTTCGTCGCTCGAATCCCGCCGTTCGAGGGTCCTGAAGCCGGCAGCTGTCAGGAGCGTCTCGACCTCATCGGGCGTCGAGAGGAAGCTGATCGAGGCGTCCCGCGCCCAGGGAACCGGATAGAGCACTTCGCCGCCCTCGCCCTGCATGACATCGTAGACCAGAAAACGCCCGCCCGGTTCCAGGACGCGGCGCGCCTCGGCGTAAAGCCGGTCCTTGGCGGCGATGTTCATCGCGACATGGAAGGTCATCACCGCGTCGAACGAGGCGTCGTCGAAGGGCAGATCGGTGGCGTCGCCCTGAACGAAGGCGACGCGGTCCGACATGCCCAGCCAGCGGCTCATCTCGGTTGCCGCCGCGCAGAAGTCCGGCGTGATGTCGATGCCGGTCACGTGGCAGCCCCAGGTTTCGGCAAGCGTCCGTGCCGGCCCGCCGAGGCCGGAACCGAGATCGAGCACGCGGGAATCCGGTCCGAGACCGAGCCCCGCAGCCAGTTCCAGCGTCGCCGCCCGGCCGCGTATGTGGAACTCGTCGACGGGCGCGAGATCCGCCGTGGTCAGCCGCGCCGGATCCTTGCCCGCCGCTTGCAGCCGGGCCGCGATCCGTGCGCTCAGGCCGCCGTCACTTGCGTAATGCTCCGCGACGTCGCTCATCGTTCCCTCCCCCGGATCACCGGGGAAGAGTGTAGCGCGTGCGCGGCGCGTCCTCCAACGGCCTTACATCGCCGCGTCGAGTGCGCGCCTTACGCGGTCGACCGTGCCCTCGACGTCATAGAGCTTGTCGAGCCCGAAAAGCCCGATGCGGAAGCTGCGGTAGGTGTCGCCCTCGCCCACCTGCAGCGGCACGCCGGCGGCGATCTGCACGCCGTTCGCGGCGAACTTCTTGCCGTTCTGGATGTCGGGATCGTCGGTGAAGCTCACCACCACGCCGGGCGCGCCGAAGCCCTCGGCCGCGACCGACTTGATGCCGCGCGACGCGAGTTCGGCCCGCACCGCGTTGCCGAGCTTCCACTGCGCCTCGCGCAGCCGCTCGAAGCCGTAGTCGCGGGTCTCCTTCATCGTGTCGCGGAAGGCGCGGAGCGCGTCGGTGGGCATCGTGGCGTGGTAGGCGTGCCCACCCGCCTCGTAGGCGGCCATGATCGCGCGCCACTTCTTCAGGTCCATCGCGAAACTGTTCGACGTGGTGGCTTCCAGCCGCTCGAGCGCGGCGCCGGAGAACATCACCAGGCCCGCCGAGGGCGAGGCCGACCAGCCCTTCTGCGGGGCCGAGATCAGCACGTCGACGCCGACCGCCTTCATGTCGACCCAGACGCAGCCCGAGGCGATGCAGTCGAGGACGAAGAGCGCGCCGACCTCGTGCGCGGCCGCCGCGACCGCCTTCAGATAGGCGTCGGGCAGGATCATGCCGGAGGCGGTCTCGACATGCGGGGCGAAGACCACCTCGGGCTTCGTCTCGCGGATCCTGGCGACGACCTCCTCGACCGGCGCGGGTGCGAAGGGCGACTGCGGCGCGTTGCCGGCGCTGCGCGCCATGGCGACATGGGTTTCGCCGGCAAAGCCGCCCATGTCGAAGATCTGCGTCCAGCGGAACGAGAACCAGCCATTGCGGATGATGAGCGCACGCTTGCCGCCGGCGAACTGCCGCGCCACCGATTCCATCGCGTAGGTGCCGACGCCCGGCACCAGCGCCACGGCCTCGGCTCAGTAGACCTCCTTCAGCATCGTGGAGGTGTCGCGCACGACCTCCTGGAAGACCTTGCTCATGTGGTTGAGCGAACGGTCGGTGAAGACGACCGAGAATTCCTCGAGCCCGTCGGGGTCGATGTTGGGCAGCAATGCGGGCATGGGCGACTCCTTGATCTGACTGCACCCGCCTAGCCAGCCGCGCAAGGAAAGGCAAGACGGCGGGCCGCGAGGCGTAATTTTGTTGCGACACTCAGGCCGTCATCTCAGCCGAGCGGCCCCGGCCGGCGCTCCTCGGACAAAAGCACATTGGCCTCGACCTGGCCAACGCCCGGAAGCGTCATGATCCGGCGGCGCAGCACGCGCTCGAAATCCGCGAGATCGCGGGCGGTGACGCGCAGGCGGTAGTCATAGAGGCCGAGCACGTGCTGGACGGTCTGCACCTCGGGGATCGCGGTGGCGGCGCGCTCGAAATCCTCGAGGCTCACCCGGCCCTTGGTGGCGAGCTTCACGCCGAGGAAGACGGTGACGCCGAAACCCAGCGCCTCGGCGTCGAGTTCGATGCGGCGGCCGGCGAGAATGCCGGCCTCTTCCCGCCGCCGGATGCGGCGCCTGGCCGCGGGCTGCGAGAGGCCGAGCGCGCGGCCGATGGCGCCGGCGCTCTGCGTCGCATCCGCCACCAGCGCCTTGAGGATCGCCCGGTCGGTGTCGTCGAGCGCGATCATAGCGGCAGGCTCCCGGTCTCCTTGATCGTCGAGACGAGCATGAGGCTTTCGATATCGGCGATATGGGGAAGCGTCAGGATGCGGTCGCGGTAGACCTCCTGGTAATGGCCCATGTCGCGGGCGATGACGTTGAGGCGCATGTCGACGCGGCCGAGGAAGGTCTGGATCTCGATCACCTCGGGCACCTCGCGGGCGGCCTCGAGAAACTCGTCGAAGGCGCGCGGATTGGTCTTGTCGAGCGTGAAGCGCAAGCTGACCTCGACCGCCCAGCCCAAGGCCCGCCAGTCGATCACCGCATGCTGGCCCTTGAGGATGCCGGCCTGGGTCAGCCGTTCCAGCCGCCGCCAGCAGGTCGCCGCCGTGACCCCGGCGCGTTCGGCGAGATCGGCGGTGGCGAGACCGGGCTCCGCCAGAAGCTGGCGCAGGATGCGGCGGTCGGTGTCGTCGATCTGCATGGATTTTCCATGTGTGCTCGGATCAGTGAATGATCTTTCGCAGAAAACCTACCACGCGTCAAACTTTGCACGGGAATTCGCCGGACGGACCCTATGCTCGCCACCAGAAACGAAGAAAGGAACGCATCATGCGCGTCTATTACGATCGCGACTGCGATATCAACCTCATCAAGGACAAAAAGGTCGCCATTCTCGGCTATGGTTCGCAGGGCCATGCCCACGCGCTGAACCTCCGCGATTCGGGCGCCAAGAACGTCGTCATCGCGCTCCGCGAAGGCTCGGCCACCGCCGCCAAGTGCGAGAAGGAAGGCCTGAAGGTCATGGGCATCGCCGAGGCGGCCGCCTGGTGCGACGTGATCATGTTCACCATGCCGGACGAACTGCAGGCCGAGACCTACAAGAAATACGTCCATGACAACCTCAAGGAAGGCGCCGCGATCGCCTTCGCCCACGGCCTCAACGTGCATTTCGGCCTGATCGAGCCGAAGCCCGGCGTCGACGTCATCATGATGGCGCCGAAGGGCCCCGGCCACACGGTGCGCGGCGAATACGTCAAGGGCGGCGGCGTGCCCTGCCTCGTCGCGGTCCATCAGGACGCCTCGGGCAAGGCGATGGAAATCGGCCTGTCCTACTGCTCGGCCATTGGTGGCGGTCGTTCCGGCATTATCGAGACCAACTTCCGTCAGGAATGCGAAACCGACCTCTTCGGCGAGC
>JBFKMA010000020.1:0-13772 GCA_041630175.1 Albidovulum sp. | reverse complement strand
CTCGCCAAAGAACGCCGCGATGTCGGCGAGCCCGGCGAAGGTCGCCGGCGACAATTCGGAATAGCCGTAGGCGCGAAGCGCCGCGTGGCGCGAGGCCTTCACCTGCTCCTTGCCCTTGCCGGGCAGGATCAGGTTGAGCCGGTATCCCGGCAGGTTGTCCATGGCGCTCAGGGTCGGCAAGGTCTGCGGCTCGTCGAGCATCTCCATCGGCAGGAACAGGAAGAGCTGCGGCAGCTCCGCGCCACCCTTGCGCGTCGCCGGCGCCGCCGCGAGGGGCGAGATCGCCGCGGCGATGAGCGGCTCGCCCTGCAAGGCGCCGAGATCGACGAGCCCCGTTTCGCGCCCGGTCGCATAGGCGAGCTTCGCCTGCGCCGCGATCGCGCCCTGCCGGTCGGCGAAACGCCCGATCGCGGTGACCGGCACATCGCCCGGCAGATCCTGCGCCCGGAGCGCGACGAGCGTCTCATCGGCGAGGCTTTCCGCCCCGATGACGATCACCCGCGACAGCGCCACGCCGGACAGGTCGGCCAGAAGCGGCGCGGCCTCGTATTTCCGGTTGCGGTCGAGCGGTTCGGGCAGCGCCCGGTCGTCGAGCACCACCGGATGGCCGCGCCGGGCGAGCTGCGCGGCAAAAAGCAGCTTGGCGTCGAAGGCCTTCTCGGTGCGTTCGCCCGCCTCGATCAGGATCATGCGGCCGCTCCGAACTCCGCCGCGATCATGGCGCGGAACCGCGCGCCGAACGCCTCGGCCGAATACCGCGCCAGCGCCGCCTGGGCGGCCGTCACCTGGTCGCGGTAGCGTTCCGGTGCCGCCACGAAGCCCCGGATGATCCCGTCGACCTCGTCCGGCCTGGCCGCGACGACGCCGCCGTCGAAGGCCGAGGCGGTCGCCGGATCCGAGATCACGACCTTGCCGGCCGCGATTCCCTCGGCCAGGACACGGCCGAAACTCTCCCGCCAGGTTGGCGCCGTGAAATAGACCATGAAGTCGATCATTTCGAAATAGCGCTTCAGATCAAGCGTCTTGAACCCGTGCAGCGTCCAGTGCGGCGGGGCCGTTTCGTCGGCGATGAACAGATCGGCGCCGAGGATGACATTGTCCTCGGCATGGGCTGGAAAGCACAGATCCATCGCGGCCCGGCCGGGGAACTTCTCGAATCCCGGGCGCGAATGGCGACCGCGGCGGTCGCGCGGCGAAGCGGTCGGCGCGGCCAGCGGGAAGTCGCAGATGTTGAACCAGTCCTCGGGCGTCAGCGACCATCCCGCAGGCAGGCCGAAGCGGCGATCCCATGCCTCGATCGTGGCGCGGTTGAGCGCCGAGACCGGCGCGAGGGATTTGCGAAGCGCCAGCGAGGCGCGGTCGATCTGGCCGAGGCAGCGCGCCACGTCGAAAGCCTCCGCGCCGCCGGGTCGCAGGAAGTTCTCATGCGTGACGACGACGAGGTGCCGCGCGACGATGCGGGCGCCGAGCAGGTCCTGGAACTTCAGGCAGGCCGGATTGTGCAGGATCACGAGATCGGCGCTGATCGTCGGCGCGTCCCAGACCGGTTCCAGCCGCTCGGCGTCGAGAACGGCGGCAAGCCCGGGCGCCACCTCGCGCCCGTGAAACATCCGCGTGTCGAGCGCATGGACGCGGATCCGGCCGAGGCGCGCCGTCACCCCGAGTTCGGCCGCCACCGCCGAGGAGGTGCCGCCGGGAAAGCGCGGGTCGAGAACATAGGCGATGCCGGGCCGTGTCGCCCCGCCTGTCCGGCGCCCCGCGGCGATCAATAGACCACCCCGCTGCTCGGCGCGAAATTCACCACCGGGCCGGTCAGCGGCACCGCGTTGGCCGCCGAACGCGCCGAGAAGCATTCGATCTGGCCGCGCTGGGTGGCGTCGACGAAGACGCGCAACTCGCGCGCCAGCGCGTCCTCGCCCTCCATTATCGCCGGGTTGGCCAAAAGGTACTGCCAGAGCCCGGCGCAGTCCTTCTGCAGGATGTAGTTCTCGATCTGCAGGAGTTCCTCGAGACCGTATTCGGCCCGCGCCGCCGAGCCGCCCCAGGCGAGGATCAGCGCGGTGACGATTGCGACCAGGCGTGGATCAGGCATGTGTCCCCCCTCCCTCTCTCGCCGCCCGTCGGGTGACCGGCGGCACGCGTCTCCGGATCGGCACGGCCGCGCAAGGGGTCAAAGATGATCGCCATTGCGAAGCTGCCGGAGAATCAGACTGCGAAGGAACAGCAACTCCTGGTCGCGACTGGTCTGTTGCGGCCGTGGCGTCGCGTTCTTCGCCGGCGCCGCTGCGGTTTCGCCGCCACGGCCGGCCAGCCAGACCTCGATGGTTCCCGGCGGCGGGGCCGGATCGTAACCGGTGAAATCGCGCGCCTGCGCGCCGATCTCGCCGGCAAGGCGCGCCGCCGCCCGCGAATCCTCGGCGTGGAAGTAGCGCACGTTGCTGCGGCTGATCACAAAGTCGACCCGGCGCGGATCGCCCGGCTTGAACCCCGCCGCTTCGAGCCGCGCCACGACGCCGCCGAGCGCCGTCTCGCTGACGCTCGTCGGGGCGTGCAGAAGGATCCTGTGCGGGAAGCGGGCGGCAGCGGCAGCCGGTTCCGCGGCGGCGCTGGCGGCGAGGCGGCTTGCCAGGTCGGTCGGGCGCGGCCGCGGCGCGAGGACGGCCTTCGGCAGCGGCTGCCGGCCGAACCGCGCATCGGCCCGGGCGGCCACCGGAAGATAGATGTCGGGCACCGCGTGCGGCCGCACGTCAGGCCATGGTCCGAGCGCATCGCTTACCGCGCCACTTTCAAGCGGTGCGAGCGTGGCGAGCGCGGTCATCCAGCCGCCGACGCTCGGCCGTGCCGGCGCCGTCGTCCGCGCGGGCAGCGCCGTGTCGTCGGAAGCGAGCGGCGCGGCCAGCGGCACCGGCGCGGCGGGCAACGGCCCGATGGCGCGCGCAGGGCTAGCCAAGACCACGGCCGGCTCGGCGAGGCCGAGCGCGGCGCCCTGACGCGACAGGTCCGGGGCGAGCTCCGAGGCCGGCAGGATCGCGGCCGGCGGACCCGCCGCGGGCAGTAAGGCCACGACGGCCGTTTCGGCGGGCAGGACGGCTTCGGCAGCAGGCGCAACGGCCTTTTCCTGCGGCGGCGCGCCCCGCAATGCCGGGATCAGCACCACGAGCGCCGCGCCGATCACCAGGCCGGCGGCGAACCCGCCCGCCAGTATTGCCCGGCCGCGCGAAGGACGTGCGGCCACGACCGCCACGGCGGTCTGCGGCACCACGACGGGGACCGGCAGCTGCACGACGGGTTCGGGCTCGGGTCTTGCGGCGCGCGAACCCGTCGGCGCGCCGAGGGGGGGCACCGCATGCGGGCGCTTCAGGATCTGCGCGTCGTCGGGCGCCTGAACGGCGCGGTCCGGCAGGTCCGCCTCCGCGCCTTCCGCTTCCCAGGGCTTGCGACGCTTGAGGGGCGCGACATCCTCCTCCCCCGCCTCGGCGGCGCGCGCCAGCGCCTCTTCGCGCTGGATCCGCGCCTTGGCGAGCCGCGCGTGGAACGACCCGCTGGCCAGAAGCTCCTCGAATTCCGGAAGCTCGCCACCCCGAGTCGGCGGCGGTGCGATATGCGTCGCGGGTTTATTCATTGCCCCACCCTTTCGGCAGTGGAGGGCTCAAATCACTTGGGCCGGGTGGTATGCTTCAATCCGGCGCTACCTCCGCCAGAGGGAGGTCGGGCCATCCGGCACCCAGCCATATTAGACCCGAAACCGGAAACATTCAAACGCCGCGCGCCTTGATTGAACCCGCAGGCAGGTAACAGCCGGACCTTGCAATGGCCGCGTTCATCCGCTGCCACGCGATGCCGTCATGCGAGTGCGACGTGCCTGGTCGGGGCCTATGCGAAGCGCCCAGCGCCGCCGATCCGCGCCGCGACCTCCCGAACCGTTGCGGATTCCGCGTCGATCGACACGGTCAGCGCTCCGTCCGCGACGATCTGCCGGCCGCGCGCGAAGACATGCGCCACGTCGTCGCGCCCGGCGGCGTAGACGAGCGCCGAATAGGGGTCGAAACAGGGCGTCAGATGCGGGGCGGACATGTCGATCACGATCAGGTCGGCCTCCCGCCCCGGCACGAGGACGCCCTTCCGCGCGCCCTGCCCGATCGCCGCCGCCCCGCCGCGCGTCGCCATCGCCACGATCTCGCGCGCCGGGAGCACGTCGGGCTCTCCGGTGGCGAGGATCTGCAGGAAGGCGGCCTGGCGCATCGCCTTCCACATGTCGAGGTCATTGCCGCTCGATGCGCCGTCGGTGCCGAGCGAGAGCGTCACGCCGCCCGCGCGCAGCGCCTTGAGCCGCGCGGTGCCCGAGCCGAGCTTGGCGTTCGACAGCGGGCAATGCGCCACCGCCGCGCCGCGTTCGGCAAGGAGCGCGATCTCGGCATCGTCGAGATGCACGGCATGGGCAAGAAGCGTGCCCGCGCCGAGGATGCCGGCGCGGTCGAGCGCCCGCACCGGCGTGGTGCCGTGCTGATCGGCGACGAGCCGCATCTCCGACGCTGCCTCGGCGGCATGGACATGCACCGCGAGCCCCTGCCGCCGGGCCATCTCCGCCACCTCGGCGAGCTTGCCCTCATCGAGCGTGTAGGCCGAATGCGGCATCAGCATCAGGTCGAGGCCCGGCAGGCCGCGATGCCCGGCGACGAAGGCCTCGGCGAAGTCGAGACGTTCCGGCCAGGGCAGGCGGTCGATGCCGTCGAAGCCGATGAAGACCGGGCCCGCGGTCAGGCCGACCCCGAGCTTCGCCGCCGCCGAGACGGTCGCGGCGGGATGGAAATACATGTCCACCACATGCGTGACCCCGCCGAGCGCCATCTCGGCCAGCCCCAGCGTCGCGCCGGCGCGCACCGTCTCGGGCGTGACATGCGCGGTCTCGGCCGCCCAGACCGTCTTCAGGAACCCGTCGAGCGGCCGGTCATCGGCAAGCCCGCGAAACAGCGTCATCGCCGCGTGGCAATGGGTGTTGACGAGGCCCGGAAGCACCAGCCCGCCCCTGGCGTCGATCACCCGTTCCGCCACCAGACCCGCCGCCGCGGCCCTCGGCCCGAGCGCCGCGATCCGGCCGCCGGAAATCGCCAGCGCGCCGTCCGGAACCTCGCGGAACCCCTCGTCCATCGTCAGGATATGGGCGTTGATGATCAGCGTCTCGGCGCGGTCGGGAAAGCCGGTCATGCGTTCTCCTTCGGCAGCGCGGGGATCAGCGCCTTCATCAGCGCGAGGAAGCGGGGCCGGAGCGCGCGCGCCGCCTCCCAGACCTCGGCTTCGCTGGTGACGTGGCTGTCGGCGGTGCTTGCGACCGCGATGTTGGTGACGGCCGAGATCGCGAGCACCCGCATGTCGAGATGGCGGGCGGCGATGACCTCGGGCACGGTCGACATGCCGACGAGGTCGCAGCCCGCCGCCTTCAGCATCCGGATCAGCGCCGGCGGCTCGAAGCTCGGGCCGACGACATGGGCATAGACCCCGCGCGCCAGGCCGCCGATCCGCTCGGCGAGCGCCACGAGCTCCGGGTCGTAGGCGCGGTTCATCGACACGAAGCGCGGCCCCATCGCGGGATCGTTCGGCCCGCGCAGCGGGTCGAGGCCGGCGGCCACGGCGAGCGACAGGTGATCCTCGATCACCACGAGATCGCCGCTGCGGTAGCCGGGATTGAGCCCGCCCGCGGCATTGGTCAGGACCAGCACCCGCGCGCCGAGCGCCTGCATCACACGGATCGGGAAGACCACCTCCGAAGGCTCGTAGCCCTCGTACATGTGGACGCGGCCTTGCATCACCACGCAGTCGCGCCCGAAGAGCCGGCCGAGGATCAGCCGCCCCTCGTGGCCCGGCGCGGTCGAGACCGGGAAATGCGGGATCTCGGCATAGGGAACCCTGTCGCCCTCGACCTGTTCGGCCAGCGGGCCGAGGCCGGAGCCGAGCACCAGCGCGATCTCGGGCCGGACGCGGCTCCGGCCGCGGATATGGTCGGCCGCCGCCTCGATCCGGTCCCGCATGTCGTGCCTCCGCGCCGCTTCGGGCCCCGTTCTCGCATTCCGTCCCCGCGCCGGCAAGCCCGGCCCCGGCTCAGAGCACGCGGCGCAGGAAGGCCCGCGTGCGCTCCGCCTTCGGCGCGGTGAAGATCGCCGTGGGCGGGCCTTCCTCGACGATCCGGCCTTCGTCGAGGAAGCAGACCTTGTCGGCCGCCTCGCGGGCGAAGCCCATCTCGTGCGTGGCCAGCACCATGGTCATGCCCTCGGCCTTCAGCCGGCGCAGCACGTCGAGCACCTCGCCCACCAGTTCGGGATCGAGCGCCGAGGTCACCTCGTCGAAGAGCATCACCTCGGGCTTCATCGCGAGCGCCCGGATGATCGCGACGCGCTGCTGCTGGCCGCCTGAGAGCTGGTCGGGATAGTGCCCCATCCGCTCGGCGAGCCCGAAGCGTTCGAACAGCGCGGTGACGCTGGGCAGAAGCGCGTCGCGCGACAGGCGGCGGAGCCGGCGCGGCGCGAGCATCACGTTGTCGAGCGCGGTCATGTGCGGAAAGAGGTTGAAACTCTGGAAGACGAGCCCGATGCGCTGGCGGATCGGCTGGGGATCGAGGTCGGGATCGCTGATCTCGGCGCCGTCGAGCAGGATCTGGCCGTCGTCGATCGGCTCGAGGAGGTTGAGGCAGCGCAGGAGCGTGGACTTGCCCGAGCCCGACGCGCCGATCAGGCAAACCATCTCGCCGTCGTCCACCTGAAGGTCGATACCTTTCAGCACCGGGTTCGCGCCGAAGCTCTTCCAGACCCCGGAGAGTTGCAGTTTCGCGGCCATGCTCAGCTCCGCGCCTTGTTCTGCCGCACGATCAGCCGGTCCACGGCGCGGGTCGCGGGAACGGTCACGGCGAGGAAGATCACCGCGGCGCCGAGATAGGGCGTGAAATTCGCGAAAAGCGACTTGTAGACCCCGGCCTGGCGCAGGATCTCGACCGGTCCGATGAACGAGAGAAGCGCCACGTCCTTCTGGAGCGCGATCAGGAGATTCATGTTGGCCGGGATCACCCGGCGGATCGCCTGCGGCAGGATCACGAAGCGCATCGTGTCCCAGTGCGACAGGCCGAGCGAGGTCGCTGCCGCGCGCTGACTTTCGTGGATCGATTCGATGCCGGTCCGGTAGACCTCGGCCACATAGGCCGAATAGGTCAGGATCACCGCGACCGAGCCCCAGAGATAGGGGCTGTTCCACGGCCGCGGCAGGCCGAGGCCGGGAATCCCGAAGCCGATCAGGTAGATCACGAGGATCACAGGCACGCCGCGGAACACGTCGTTGTAGACGATGCCGAAGAGCTTCAGCGGATAGAGCGCCGGCGACCGCGCGTCGCGGGCCAGCGCGATCACGAGGCCCAGCACCGCGATCGCCGGGGCGCACCAGGCGAAGAGCATCACGTCGACGAGGAAGGCCCGGAGCAGACCCGGGAAGGTCTCCATGAAGATCGGCGCGTTGAAGAACGACTTCTGCACCCGCTCCCAACCCGGTGCGAGCGGCACCAGGAAAACGATGGCCGCGAGCACCGTCGCCGTGCTGGCCGCCGCGATCGCGGTGCTGCGGCGGCGCAGGCGCCTTTCGCGCAACTGGCGGCGCGAGGGTTCCCGCGCCGCAAGCGCCGCGCCGGCCGCCTCGTCGCCGCCCGAAGCCATGCGCCCTTCCCTATTCGATCACCGGGACCCCGGTCGCCTCCTGCAGCCATTCGGCCTCGATCGCCGCCAGCTTGCCATCGGCGGCCATCGCGGCGAGGGCCTCGTTGGCGCAGTCGCGGAGCGCGTTGCCTTCCTCGAAGACCAGCCCGAACCGGTCCGGCGCCTCGCCGCCGGTCGGGAACTGGCCGAGCACCACGCCGTCATCCAGTAGCACCGCGGCGGTGAAGAGCGCGCTCGGCAGGTCCATCAGCGTCGCGTCGATCTGGCCGGCCTTCAGCGCCTCGGCCGTGTCCGTGGTCTCGTCGTAGAGAAGCACGCTCACCTCGGGCGCGATCAGCTCGGCGATCAGCGCCGGCGCCGTCGTGCCCGCGGCCGCGCCCCATTTCAGCGCCTTCAGCGAGGCCACGGTCGGCTCCGCCCCGGCATCGACCGTGGGCTGGCGCACCAGCACCGCCTGCGCGGCGGTGTAGTAGGGATCGGAGAAATCGATCATCTGGTCGCGCTCGGCGGTGATCGAATATTGCTGGAGATTGAAGTCGAAATCCTTCGGCCCGGGCTGGATCGCCTGGTCGAAGGTGGTCGAGGTCCACTCCACCTGGTCGGCCGCAAAGCCCATCCGCGCCGCGATCTCGTAGGCGACGGCGGCCTCGAAACCCTTGCCACCGGCCGGGTCGTTGTCGATCACCCAGGGGAAATAGGCCGGGTTGCCGGTGGCGATGGTGAGGACGCCCTCCTTGAGCGTATTGCCCGCCGCACAATGCTCATCCGCCGAGGCCGCGCCGGCGCCGAGCGCGCAGAGCAACGAAAATCCGAGACCGCCGAGTTTCATGCCTTCTGTCCTCCCTGTTCCGCGGGGTCTGTCCGCAGGCCGTCCTCGCCCGGCCGGAGCCGGTGGAGTCGGCCGTCCACAGCTGCCAACAGACTTGCGCGCCGCGGCCCCTGTCAACAGAAGAGTGGCGCGCATCGCGGGGCGGCGCCGCTTCCGTCGCGTCCGCTGGGGGACGCGGGCGCAATCCGGCCTCGTCCCCGGCGGGCGGCTTTGTTAGGGTCGGTCGCGTATGGGAATGGAGCGTGCCGATGGGTTTTCTCCGGGCAGTCGCGGCGATCGCGCTCACCGTCTCGGCGGCCTTCGCGGAGGCGCCGCTTGCCGTGGAAATCGTGACCGCGCGGGCGGTCGAGGACGAACGCACCTATTCGCTGACCGGCGAGGTCCGCGCCCGTGACACGCTGTCGGCGGCGTTTCCCCTCGGCGGGCGCGTGACCGAGGTGCTGGTCGATGCCGGCGCGCAGGTGCGGCAGGGCGCGGAGCTGGCGCGGCTCGATTCGGTGCAGCAGGAACAGGCGCTCAGGGCGGCGCAGGCGGGTCTGTCCACCGCCCGCGCCGATCGCCGCCAGGCGGAGGAGGACCTGCGGCGCCAGGAGACGCTGCTGACGCGCGGCGCCACGACCCGGATCGGCCGCGACGCCGCCGAGGACGCGCTGCACATCGCCGAAGGCGTGCTGGCGCAGGCCGAGGCCGATCTCGACCGCGCCGAGAAGGCCCTTGCCGACACGGTGCTCGTCGCCCCCGAGGCCGCGACCGTCACCCGGCGCATGGTCGAGGCCGGACAGGTCGTGGGCGCGGCGCAGCCGGTGATGGAACTGGCGCTGGGGCCCGGCTTCGATGCGGTCTTCGACGTGCCGGAGGCGCTGCTGACGCTCGGCCCACCGCCATCCGAGGTCACGCTCAACCGGATCGAGACGCCGGAGGAGACCTTCACCGGACACATCACCGAAATCGCGCCGGTCGTGGACGCGCAGACCGGCACGGTCGCGGTCACGGTGACGATCGAAAGCCCGCCCGCCGGGCTCACCTATGGCGACCCGGTGCGCGGCAGCGTCGTGCGGACCGGCCCGGCCCATGTCGTCCTGCCGCATGCGGCGATCACCGCGACCGCCGCCGGGCCGGCGGTCTGGCAGGTCGATCCGGCGACGATGGCGGTCTCGCTCCTGCCGGTCCTGATCGACCGCTACGAGACCGGGAGGATCATCCTTGCGGACGGCGTGGCCGACGGCACGCTCGTCGTCGGGCGCGGGTCGCAGCTTCTCTATCCGGGGCGGATCGTGCGCGCGGCGGAGGTCGGGCAATGAGAATGCTCGCGCTCCTCCTCGCCTTCGCCCTTCCCGCGGCGGCCGAGGAGGCCGGAACGGCGGCGACGCCGCCGCGCCCGGTGGTCTCGGTCATCGTCCGCCCGCAGACGGCGCTGCCGGTGAGCTACGCCGGCACCGTCGTGGCGCGGATAGAGACCGATCTCGGCTTTCCGCTGGCCGGCACCGTCGCCGAACGGCCGGTCTCGGCCGGCGACGTGGTGCGGGCGGGCGAGGTGCTCGCCCGGCTCGACCCCGAGGAACTCGACGCTGGCCTGCGCGCCGCCGAGGCGGGCGTGACGGTGGCCGAGGCGCAATTGCGCTCGGCGACCGACGCGCGCGACCGGGCGCGCGAACTCGCCGCGCGCGGCGTGGGCAGCGAGACCCGGGCCGAGGACGCCCAACGCGCCCTCGTCGCGGCCGAGGCACGGCTGGAGCAGGCGCGCGCGACGCGGGCAAGGGCGGCCGACATGCTGGGCCTCGCCACGCTCAGCGCGCCGCAGGCCGGCGTCGTCACCGCGGTCTTCGCCGAGCCCGGCGCGGCCCTGGCCGCCGGCCAGCCGGTCCTGAGCCTCGCGGCGACGGGCGAGCGCGAGATCGTCATCGACCTTGGCGAGCAGGACGTCGCCGCGGTGGCGCCGGGCACGAATTTCGCCGCGGTACTCGTCGCCAACCCCACCGTCACTGCCCGCGCCACCCTGACGCGGATCGACCCGGTGGCCGAGCGCGCCACCCGCACGCGCCGGCTGCACCTGACGCTCGACGCGCCGCCCGACGCCTTCCGGCTCGGCGCGCTCGCCCGCGTCTCGCCGGCCACCGGCCCCGAGGCCGGCGTGGTCCTGCCGCGGGGCGCGATCCTCGAAGAAGCCGGTGCGCCCGCGGTCTGGGTCGTCGACCGCAGCGACGACAGCGTGCGGCGGGTTCCGGTGACGCTCGGCATGGAGGTCGCCAGCTTCGTCGTGGTCGCCTCCGGGCTCGCGGATGGCAGCGAGGTCGTGGTGAAGGGCATCCATTCTCTGAAGGACGGGCAGATCGTCGGCCCGCGCGTGGCCGAATGACCCGTTTCAACCTCTCCGACTGGGCGCTCAACCACCGCTCCTTCGTCTGGTTCCTGATGGTGGTCTCGCTCGCCGCAGGCGTCATGGCCTATGTCGGCATCGGCCGCGAGGAGGATCCCGACTTCTCGATCAAGACGATGATCATCGCCGCAGCGCTCCCCGGTGCGGACGTGCAGGAGACGCTGAGCCAGGTCACCGACCGGATCGAGAAGAAGCTCGAGGATCTCGACGAGCTGGACTTCACCCGCTCGGTGACCCGGCCCGGCCAGGCCATCGTTTATGTCGAGCTTCTGCCCACCACCAGGGCCGGCGACCTGCCGCGCATCTGGCAGCGCGTGCGCAACATGATGGCCGATATCCGCCCCGACTTCCCGGCCGAGTTCGCGGGCTTCCAGTTCGACGACAATTTCGGCGACGTCTTCGGCAATCTCTACGCCTTCACCGCCGACGGCTTCAGCCCGCGCGAGGTGCGCGATTACGTGGAGCGGGTGCGCCGCGCCGTGCAGGCGCTGCCCGATGCCGGCAAGGTCGAGATCTTCGGCACCCGCGACGAGGTGATCTACCTGGAGTTTTCCACCGAGCGGCTCGCCGCGCTCGGGCTCAACCAGCAGGCGGTGCAGGCGACGCTCGCCGCGCAGAACGCGATCCTGCCCTCGGGCGTGATCGATGCCGGGCCCGAGCAGGTCCTGGTGCGGATCGGCGGGCAGTTTTCCGGCACCGGGAGCCTCGAGGAGATCAACCTGCGCGTCGGCGACCGCTTCTTCCGGCTGACCGATGTCGGCGAGATCCGCCGCGCCTACCAGGACCCGCCGGGCGAGCTGTTCCGCTACCGCGGAGCGGAGGCGATCGGCCTCGCCGTGGGGATGCGCAAGGGCGCCAACATCCTCGATTTCGGCGCCGAGCTGGACGAGGTCATGGCGGCGGCCGAGGCCGAGCTGCCGATCGGCGTCGCGATCCACCAGGTCGCCGACCAGCCGCATGTCGTCGACGAGGCGGTGGGGCATTTCCTCACGGCGCTGCTGGAAGCGGTGCTGATCGTGCTGGCGGTCAGCTTCATCAGCCTCGGGTTGAGGGCCGGGCTCGTGGTGACGCTGACGATTCCCCTGGTGCTCGCCATCACCTTCGTGGTGATGCATTACACCGGCTTCACGCTGCAGCGGATCTCGCTCGGCGCGCTGATCATCGCGCTGGGGCTTCTGGTCGATGACGCGATGATCGCCATCGAGACGATGATCGCCCGGCTCGAGAAGGGCGACACTCTGACAAGTGCGGCGTCCTTCGCCTGGACCTCGATCGCCTTCCCGATGCTCTCGGGCACGCTGGTGACGGTCGCGGGCTTCATCCCGATCGGGCTCAACAACTCGGCGGCGGGGGAGTTCACCTTCTCGCTCTTCGTCGTCATCGCGGTGTCGCTTCTGGTGTCGTGGGTCGTCGCGGTGCTGTTCGCGCCGCTTCTCGGCGTCACCTTCCTGCCCGCGAAGATGGCGCATCATGCGGCCGGGCCGGGCCGGGTGCGGCGCGCCTTCCACCGGATCCTGCGCTGGTCGATGACGCATCGCTGGCTGACCATCGGCCTCACGGTCGCGACCTTCGGGCTGTCGGTCTACGGCATGCGCTTCGTCGAGCAGCAGTTCTTCCCGAATTCCGACCGGCCCGAGCTGATCGTCGATTTCGCCCTGCCGCAGAACGCCTCGATCGCCGAGACCGCGGCCCAGATGGGCCGCATGGAGGTGCTTCTGGAGAGCAGCGAGCATGTGCTCTTCTGGTCCTCCTATGTCGGGCGCGGCGCGCCGCGCTTCCTGCTGGCCTATGACGTGCCGACGCCGGGGCCGAACATGGGCCAGATCGTGATCCAGACCCCCTCGGTCGCGGCGCGCGACGCGCTGCGCGCCGAGCTGCGCGAAATCGCCGCGGACCAGTTCCCGGGCATCGACATCTTCGTCAAGCTGCTCGAGATCGGCCCGCCGGTCGGCCGCCCGGTGCAATACCGGATCTCCGGCCCCGACATCGCGCTTTTGCGCGACCAGGCGCGCGACCTGACGGCGCTGGTGGCCACCGATCAGCGTCTGCGCGACATCGTCATGGACTGGAACGAACCCGCGCGCGTGGTGCGGGTCGAGGTCCTCCAGGACCGGGCGCGGCAGCTCGGCATCACGCCGCGCGACATCGCCGCGGCGCTGAACGCGATCTATGACGGCGTCGGCGTGACCGAGCTGCGCGACGCAGCCTATCTCGTCGACATCCTCGCGCGCGGCGACGAACGCTCGCGGCAGTCGGTCGAGGCGCTGGCGGGGCTGCAGCTTTCGACCGCGAGCGGCGTGACGATCCCGCTGCGCTCGGTCGCGACCTTCCGCTACGAGACCGAACAGCCGGTGATCCACCAGCGCGACCGGATGCCCACGATCACCGTCAAGGCCGCCATCGAGGGCAAGGACCAGCCCGCCACCGTCGTCGCGGCGCTGGCCGACGGGGTCGCGACCTTCGACGCCGCCCTGCCCTTCGGCTACCGGGTCGAGGTCGGCGGCTCGGTCGCCGAAAGCGCGAAAAGCCAGGCGCCGATCGCCGCCGTGGTGCCGCTGATGATCCTGATCATGCTGACGCTGATCATGATCCAGATGCAGGGCTTCCGGCTGAGCTTCGTGGTGCTTTGCGTGGCGCCGCTGGGCCTGATCGGGGTCGTCGCGGCCCTGGTGCCCTCGGGCGCCCCCCTCGGCTTCGTCGCGATCCTCGGGGTGCTCGCGCTCATCGGCATCCTGATCCGCAACTCGATCATCCTCGTCGAGAAGATCGAGGTGCTGCGCGCCAAGGGCCGCTCGGCCTGGGATGCGGTCTTCGAGGCCTCGGACGCCCGCGCCCGGCCGATCCTGCTGACCGCGGCGGCGGCGAGCCTCGCGCT
>JBFKMA010000019.1:0-13835 GCA_041630175.1 Albidovulum sp. | reverse complement strand
CGGCCGGCGCGGCGCCGGCCGAGATCGCCGCGCTGTCGCGCGAATATTCCGAGCTGAAGCCGGTCGTGGCCGAGATCGCCGCCTACCGCCAGGCGCTCGCCGATCTCGACGAGGCCGGGGCGATGCTCGACGATCCCGAGATGCGCAGCCTCGCCGAGGACGAGATCCCGCGGCTCAAGGCGCGCATCCCCGAGATGGAGGGCCGGCTCAGGATCGCGCTCCTGCCCAAGGACGCCGCCGACGCGCGCCCCGCGATCCTCGAAATCCGCCCCGGCACCGGCGGCGAGGAGGCGGCGCTCTTCGCCGGCAACCTGCTCAGGATGTACCAGAAATACGCCGAGTCCCAGGGCTGGCGCTTCGAGCTTCTGGAACTGTCGGAGACCGAGCTTGGCGGCGTCAAGGAAGCCATGGCGCGGATCGAGGGCGAGGGCGTCTTCGCCCGGCTCAAATACGAAAGCGGCGTCCACCGCGTCCAGCGCGTGCCCGAGACGGAATCGGGCGGGCGCATCCATACCTCGGCCGCCACCGTCGCGGAGCTGCCCGAGGCCGAGGAGGTCGATGTCGAGATCCCCGCCGCCGACATCCGCATCGACACGATGCGTGCCTCCGGCGCCGGCGGCCAGCACGTCAACACCACCGACTCGGCGGTGCGCATCACCCATATCCCCTCTGGCATCGTCGTCACCTCGTCCGAGAAGTCCCAGCACCAGAACCGCGCCAACGCGATGGCGGTGCTGCGCGCCCGGCTCTACGACATGGAGCGGATGAAGGCCGCCGAGAGCCGCGCCGCCGACCGCAAGGCGCAGGTCGGCTCCGGCGACCGCTCCGAACGCATCCGCACCTACAACTTCCCGCAGGGCCGCATGACCGATCACCGGATCAACTTGACGCTCTACCGGCTCGACCAGATCATGCAGGGCGACCTCGCCGAGATCACCGATGCGCTCATTGCCGAGGACCAGGCGGCGCGGCTCGCCGAGATGGAGGCATGAGCGCAGGGCTGACCGGCGCCGAGGCGCTGCGCGCCGCGGTCGCGCGGCTCGTCGCAGCGGGCGTCGCGGAGGCGCCGCGCGACGCGCGCCGGCTTCTCGCCCATGCGCTCGCCATTCCCGCCGGGCGGGTGACGCTCGTGCTGCACGACCCGCTCACCGAGGCGCAGCGCGCGGATTTCGAGGAAGCCGTCGCGCGCCGCTGCCGGCGCCAGCCGGTGAGCCAGATCACCGGGCGGCGGGAATTCTTCGGGCATGTGTTCCGCGTCACGCGCGACACGCTCGACCCGCGCCCCGAGACCGAGGCCTTGGTCGCCGCCGCGCTCGAGCGGCCGTTCAGGGCGATGCTCGATCTCGGCACCGGCACCGGCTGCATCCTGCTTTCCTGCCTTGCCGGCATGGCCTGCGCGACGGGCATCGGGACCGATGTCTCGGAGGCGGCGCTGAAGGTCGCCGGGGACAACGCCCGCGCGCTCGGGCTCGAAGCCCGCGCCCGGTTCCTCAGGGCGGACTGGTTCGCGGGTGTGGCGGGGGGCTTCGACCTCATCGTCTCGAACCCGCCCTACATCGCCGAGGCGGAGATGGCGGAGCTTGCCCCCGAGGTCCGCGACTGGGAGCCGCAGGGCGCGCTGACGCCGGGCGGCGACGGGCTCGACTCCTACCGCGCGATCGCGGCGGGGGCGGCGGCGCGGCTTGACCCGGGCGGGCGGCTGATCCTCGAGATCGGGCCCACCCAGGCGCGCGGCGTCGCCGCCCTTCTCGTCGCGAGCGGCTTCGCGGCCCCGGAGATCCGGCAGGATCTCGACGGCCGCGACCGGGTGATCGTTGCCGTGAAGCCCGGCGATCCCGGCGCATCGCGATCTGGCCGGGACGGTGCCGCCACCGGGCCGGATCTCACGATCATTTGAGCGGCCGTTTGCCGGATTGTCGCAATTATCGGCGTTTTGCGCCCGTTTCGCGAGATTCCGCTTGCCCGTCCCGCGACATCATGCATTAAGGGAAGCGTGACGGGTGGACCTTGCGTGTCAGCCCGGACCGCTTTGCCCAGCAAGAATTGAACCGCTGACCTCAACCGCAGATGTACGGGGCAGGACGCGGGGCAGGGCAAGGCAGCGCAGCCCACTGGCCTGGACAGACGAAAGCACATGAGATCATCAAAATCCCGCTCGCGTTCGAAGTCGAACCGTCAGCGTTCGCTCGGCAACATTGTCAACCGGGTGTTTGATTCCTCCGGGCCGGAAGGCAAGGTGCGCGGCACGCCGCAGCAGATCATCGACAAGTATCTGACGCTTGCGCGCGACGCGCAGCTCTCGAACGACCGGGTGGCGGAGCAGAACTTCCTTCAGCACGCCGAGCACTACACCCGCATGCTGGGCGAGGCGCAGCGCGAGATGCAGCGCGAGCAGGAAGCGCGCCAGAGCCAGAACCAAAACCAGGGCGACGGCGAAGGCGGCGGCGAGCGGCAGCACCCGCATCACCGCCAGCGCCACGACGACCGCGGCGAGCGTGACGTGGCCGAGGCCGCCCGCGCCGAAGTCGCGCCGGTGCGCGAGGACGAGGCCGATGACGGGCCGGGTCTCGTCGAGACGCCCGAGGCACGGCAGCGCGGACGCTCGGCGCCGATGATGCCTGAGCTTCCCGTCGCCACCGCTGAATCCGAACCGGCCGCGGAAAAGAAGTCCGGCCGCGGCTCGCGCGGCCCGCGCAAGCCGCGCGAGAAGCGCGACGGCGAGGACAAGGCCAAGGCGGAAAGCGGCGAGTCGCAGGCGGACGCCGCGGAATAGGCGGCCGCCGTCAGCCGGCGGCCAAGTGCCGCGCCAGCCGGCAAAAGGCCTCGAGCGAAATCTCCTCGGCCCGCGCCGTCGGCGCGATGCCGACGGCTTCGAGCCTGGCCTCCATATCGGGGGCGACGCCCTTCAGGCTTGCCCGCAACATCTTGCGCCGCTGGTTGAAACCGGCCGCGACGATCCGGTTCAGGATCTTCGCATCGGCCGGATAGCGCGGCGCGGGCAGGGCGGTCAGGTGCACGACCGCGGAATGGATCTTCGGCGGCGGCGTGAAGGCCTCGGGCGGCAGGGTCATCACGATCCGCGCATCCGTCAGCCACTGGGCGAGGATCGCGAGCCGGCCATAGGCCTTCGAGCCGGGCTTGGCGACGATGCGCTCGGCGACCTCCTTCTGGAACATCAGCGTGAGGCTTTCCCAGACCGGCGGCCAGGCGGGCGGCGTCAGCCAGCGCGTGAGAAGCTCGGTGCCGACATTGTAGGGCAGGTTCGCCACGATCCGGATCGGCGGCGCCAGATGCGCCAGCGGATCGACCTCGAGCGCATCGGCATTGAGCACCTCGAGCCGCCCCGGATAGGCCGCCGCGATCTCGGCCAGCGCCGGCAGGCAGCGCGCGTCCTTCTCGATGGCGAGCACCCGGCGCGCGCCCTCGGCGAGAAGCCCGCGCGTGAGCCCGCCGGGGCCGGGGCCGACCTCGAGCACGTCGCATTTCCCCAGATCCCCCGCCGCCCGCGCGATCTTCGCGGTGAGGTTGAGATCGAGCAGGAAGTTCTGGCCGAGAGTCTTCTTGGCCGCGATCCCGTGCGTCGCGATCACCGCGCGCAGCGGCGGAAGCCCGTCTAGCGCCGCCATGATACCTCCCCGGCTTCCACTTGGTCCAAATATCCCCGGGGGAAGCCCGCAGGGCGCGGGGGCAGGCAGCCCCCGTCCGCGCCTACGGCCAGGCGCTTGCGGCGGGATTCTCGCGACGGGGCGGCCATCCTCATGCCGCCCGGTTCCGCGCCATGTCGCGGGCCATCCGCAGCGCCGCGACCAGGCTCGTCGCGTCGGCGATGCCCTGTCCGGCGATGTCGAAGGCGGTGCCGTGATCGGGCGAGGTGCGGATGAACGGCAGGCCGAGCGTCAGGTTCACGCCGCCGGCGAAGTCGATGGTCTTGATCGGGATCAGCGCCTGGTCGTGATACATGCAGATCGCCGCGTCGTAGCGGGCGCGCGCGGCGGGGTGGAACATGGTGTCGGCCGGCAGCGGCCCGGCGATCGCCATGCCCCCGGCCCGGAGCCGGTCGAGGACCGGGGCGATGACGGCTTCATCCTCGCGGCCCATCGCGCCGCCCTCGCCGGCATGGGGGTTGAGCCCCGCCACCGCGAGCCGCGGCGCGGCAATGCCGAAATCGCGGACGAGGCCGGCATGGGTGAGCCGGATCGTCTCCTCCAGAAGCGCCGCCGTCAGCGCGCCGGGCACCTCGGCGAGCGGAATGTGGATCGTCGCCGGCACGACGCGCAGCCCCTCGCAGGCGAGCATCATCACCACGCGGTCGACGCCGGCGAGATGGGCGAGGTATTCGGTATGGCCGGGAAAGGCGAAGCCCGCGCCGTCCTTCAGCGCCTTCTTGTGGATCGGCGCGGTGCAGAGCGCCGACGCCGCGCCGCGCGCCACGAGGTCCACGGCGCGGGCGATCACCGCGATCACCGCGGCGGCGTTCGCGGGGGCCGGGGCGCCCGGCTCCGCGGCGGCGGGGAAATTGTGGCGCAGCACCGGCAGCGCCGCGGCGGGCGCGCTCAGCGCCTCGGCCGGGGTGGCGATCTCGTGCCAGGTGCTGCCCTGCGGCAGATGCGCCGGGTCGCCGATCCAGAAGAACGGCAGTTCCGGGCCGAGCGCAGCGCGGGCCTTGACGGCGATCTCGGGGCCGATGCCGGAAGGCTCGCCGCAGGTCAGCGCGATCGGGGCTTCGGTCATGCCGCCCGGCTCATGGCGCGACGATGATCGCGTCGGCGCGCAGCTCGGCGAGGTATCCCTCCGCGAGGCCCGCCAGCCGCTGGTTGGTCAGTTCCTCGCGCACCTGCGCGCGGCTCGGGCCGGCGCCGAAGCCGAGCGTCGGGTCGATGGCCGGCAGGCCCTCGGCGTCGGCGGTCACGGTCACGGTGGGGTCGGTGCCCTCGGCGATCGTCGCCGAGCGCTTGCAGAGCATGAGGAAGACCAGCGCGTTGCCGCGCGTGAGCGCGGTCGAGTTTTCGTTGGCGTCGAGCCGTGCGAGTTCGGCGGCGATGTCGGCGGGTACGCGGGGCAGCGGCTGGGTGTCGCGCAGGAGGAGTTCGGCCGGCCGGCCGCGCGCCACGCGGTAGAGGTCGTCGCAGGTATCGACCTCGCCGCGCACCCTTGCGGCCTCGGCCAGCGCCTCGGGGCTGCGGCCGCCGGGGATCAGGTACTGGGCGTAATCGACGGTGATGTTCTGCGGCGCGATGCCACCAGCCTGTTGTAGCCCGCGCATGCGGAAAATCCCGATGGCGTTGCCGAGCGGCAGGGGCGGGCTGACCTGGCCATTCCCGAGCGAGGCAATCACCGGGCGGAGCTGCGCGGGAAGGTTGGTGATCGGCATCCAGCCGAGCTGGCCGCCGCGCTCACGCGAGGGGGCCGCCGAATGCGCGCGCGCGGCGCGGGCGAAATCGCCCTCCGAGCGGATCGACCCGGCAAGCTCCGCCGCGAGGTCGCGGGTATCGGCCGCGGTAACCGGCGCGAGCGGCAGGATGATTTCCGAAAGGAGCACCTGGGCGCCGGAGCCGCGCTGCGCGGCGACCGAAAGCGCGCGGTCGATCTCGGCCTCGGTGATCGAGATGCGCGGCAGGAAGCGGGCACGCACGACCTCGCGCCAGACGATGCCGGCGCGGACGAAGTCGCGGAAGGTCTCGCGCGCCACGCCGCCCTCGCCGATGGCCTCGACGAACTGCTCGGTGTCGAGATTGGCGCGCGAGGCGAATTCGGCCATGCCGGCGTCGACCTGGGCCTCGGTGACGCTGATATCGGCCGCCTTCGCCGCCTGGAGGCGCAGCCGGTCCTCGATCAGGCCCTTGCGCGCTTCCTCCTCGATATCGCCGGGGGCGCGCAGGATCTCGAGGAAGCGGATGCGCTGGTCGAGCTCGTATTCGGTGATGACGGCCTCGTTCACGGTCACGACGGGAGCGAAGCGCCCCGACTGGGCGGCCACGGGGGCGCTCAGCGCCGCAAATGCCGCGAGGGTGAGAGAGAGAAGGGTGGTTCTGCGCATCGTTTGCCGTCCGTCTGCTCTTGTCGTCGTCTTGGGTTCCCGGTCGGCCGCCCCGCCGTCAGCGCAGGCAGCTGCGCCGATAGCTCCGCCCGTCGGTGCCGGTGCCAAACCCGGCCAGCACGACCGCAAGGTTGAAATCCGTGTCCGCCGCCACACTAGTCGAGGACGTGAAGCGGCGCGAGAGGGAAAGATCGATCGTGGCGCATTCGTTGCGGTACTGGAGCCCGAACGAGGCGCGCGCCGCGCTCGCCGCCTCGAAATCGTAGCGTCCGCCGATCTCGCCGCGCCAGTTCTGCGCGAAGTTCCAGCCCGCGTCGAACACGAGTTCCGAACTTTCCTGAAGCCGGCCCTCGGTCGGATCGGCGACGAGCCAGAGATAGCCCGCGGTGAGGTCGTAGCGGGGGGTCCGGTAGCCGATGCGCAACTCGTCGCGGCTGAAATCGAGCGAATCGTCGAACAGCGCCCGGTTCATCACCGTGATCCCGCCGGCGGTCTCGACCTGCGTGGCGACGAGCCAGTCCGACGAGGTTCCGTCGAGCCCGGAGCCGGCGCCGAACTGGTCCAGATCGCTGGCGCGGAACACCCGGCCCGCCGTCACGCCGAGCGACCAGCCCGACGGGGCATGGCGCGTCCAGCCGACGCCCACGTTGACGCGCGTGCCGAGTTCGTGCCGGTCGGCGCCGGGAAAGCGGCTGAAGCCGAAGAGGTTGCCTTCGTCGAGGGTCGCGATCTGGCTGTCCTCGTTCGGCACGGTCGCGGTGCTGTCGGGGCTCCAGACCAGCTGCACGACCGGTTCGATGACCTGCGCGGCGCCGCCGCGGGCTTCGGTCTTGACCCAGGGCCAGCGCAGCTCGACCGCGGCGGCGGGGGTGAAGCGCGTCACGGTGCCGGGGAAGCTGTCGTCCTGATGGATCGCGTAGACATCCGCCGCAGCCTGGAAGCCGCCGGAGACGACCATGCCGTTCGTCAGCGTCCAGTTGCGCCGCCAGTCGGTCATCAGCGTCGCGCGCGCGACGTCGCGGCCGTCCGCCACACCGTCGCCGTTGACATCGGTATCGAGGCTGGAGCTGCGCCGGTGGCTGTGGGTCTGGAAGCGGAACTGGCCCGTGCCGCCGAGATAGCGCGGGCTGAAGCGGCGCTGGAAGGTCATGTCGCCGACCAGCGTGGGCAGGACGGCGTTGTCGTCGCCGGGGCGGATCGACCAGTAGCGGAAGAACCGCGCGCTGATATGCTCGTTGCGCCGCGTGCGGGTCACGGCGAGGCCGCTGGCCAGGCGGTCGATGTCGCTGACGCCGTAATCGAGCAGATAGGCGTCGTCGGTGACGGTCTGCAGCGCGACGTCGAGGGCGAAGTCGCGCGGCAGGTCGAAGGAACCTTCGCCGAAGAGATAGCCGCGTGTCTTGCCCTGTATCAGGTCGTCGCGGCTGAGCGCGCCGCTGAACTCCATCCGGCCGGTGGCGAAGGCCTGGCGGTAGCGGAATTCCAGCGTCCGGGTCCGGTCGAGCGAGACGTAGGGCGTGAGCGTCAGGTCGCGGCTGTCGCCGATGGCGATGAAATAGGGCAGCTTGACGCCCGCGCCGAGCGCGGAGGTGGTGCGGAACCGCGGCAGGAGGAAGCCCGTGGCGCGGTCCAGCGTCGGATCCGGCATCCGGAGCCGTGGCGCGTAGAAGATCGGCAGGCCGGCGACGCGGAACTGGGCGTGGTCGAAGTAGAGCTGCCGCTCCTCGCGGTCGTGGACCACGCGGCGGGCGCGGATTTCCCACAGCGGCGTCGGGTTCGAGGGGCAGACCTCGCAGGCCGAGGCGACGACCCGGTCGAGCTGCGTGTAGCGCCCGCCCTGCTTGCGCGACATCTCGGTCGCGGCGATCTGGAGCTGCTGGTCCAGAACGAGCCGCGCGCTGGTCAGCACGCCCTCGGTCAGGTCGCGCGAAAGCTCGGCCGCATCGGCCAGGACCACCGTCCCGCCGTCGTCGGTGAGCCGGATCGGCCCTTCGATCGTGAGCAGGTCGGTGCGGCTGTCATAGACGATCCGCTCGGCCGTGAGCCGTGCGCCGCGGTAATGGACCACGACCGCGCCTTCGGCCGTCAGCGTGTCGTCGCCGCTCAGGATCACCCGGTCGGCGATGAGCGAGGCCGGGTCCTGCGCCGTTGCCGGAAACGCGAGGACAACGGCCGCGACGAGCGCGAGAAGGGCGCGCCGCATCAGCCGTCCTCCAGATGCAGGATCAGGCTCAGCGACAGGAGCGCCGCGGCGACCGGCGGGCTCCAGGCCGCGAGGATCACCGGGATCTGGCCGTTTTCGCCGAGGACCTGCGCGAAGTTGCGCAGGAGGAAGATGGCGAAGCCGGAGATGATGGCGAGCATGACCATGATCCCGGTCTGGCCCGAGCGGGCATGGCGCATGGTGAAGCCCGCCCCGACCAGCACCATCGTCGCCAGAAGCAGCGGCAGCGCGAGTTCCATCTGCAGCCAGACATTGTGCTTGCGCGCCGAGAAGCCCGCGCGTTCGAGGGCGGCGATGAAGGCGGGAAGGTCCCAGATCGCGATGCTCGACGGCGTGCCGAAACTGTCGCGGATCTGGTCGGCGGTAAGCTCGGACGGCAGGCGGTACTGCGAATAGGTATCGGCCTCGCGCTCAGGGTTGCCGCCCGGCGTGAAGCTCCACGCCTTCGCGCCGCGCAGGAGCCAGGCGCCGGGGGTCAGCTCGGCCATGTCGGCGTCGATGCGCGCGACCGGCCCGGCGCCGCGCGCGAAGGCGATGAAGGTGACGTCGAAGAGCTTGGTCGCGTCGAGATTGGAGCGCCCGGCGCGGATCACGGTTTCGCCCTCCGGCCCGCCCTGGCGCAGCCAGAGCCCCTCGCGCGTGACCGAAAGCACGTTGCCCTCGCCGTGCCGGTAGCGGTCCGAGAGGGTTTCGTAGCGCTTCGAGGTGCCCGCGACGATCGGGTTCAGCACCGTGATCGCCAGGGCGCCGATCATCAGCGAGGTGACGATCGCCGCGACGAGCATCCTGAGCGCCGAGCGCCCCGCGGCGCGGATCACCACAAGCTCGGAGGACCGCGCCAGCGCCAGGAACAGCGCGATCGAGGCGAGGATCGTGATCATCGGCAGGATCCGGTAGACCGATTCCGGCACGTTCAGCGCCGCCAGTTCCGCCGTCTCGGCGAGGCTCAGCCCGGCGCTCGAGAAGCGGCGGATCTGCTCCACCATCTCGATCAGGAAGAGGACCGCGAAGAAGCCCGCGAAGACGTAGAGGAACGACGTCGCGAAGCGCCGCGCGATGTAGAACGACAGCGTCATGTCGCCACCGCCGTGGCAGGCCGCACCCGCCGCCCGCGGCTTGCCAGCACCATGAGCAGCCCGGCGATGCCGAACCCGGCGAGCACCGGCAGATAGATGATCGGCCAGAGCGCGGGATTGCGCCCGGAGAGGCTCGACGCGCCATTGACCAGGAACTGCACGAAGATCAGCAGCGCCACGCTGACGACGATCTGGCGCCAGAGGCCGAAGCGGCTGTAGCCGCCGGTCAGGAGCCCGGCAAAGCCGATCAGCGCCGCGATCAGCGCCAGGAAGGGCTGGGCCAGCCGGTCATGCCCGGCGCGGAGCAGCCGCTCGCGCGTCGTGCCCATCGTCTCCATGAGCGCGGGGTCGGGATCGAGAAGCGCCCGCGTCGGCACTTCGTCCACGTCGGGCGGGCGCGGCCCGCTATCGGCCATGAGCCCGGCGACATCGAAGGAGAACTCGGCGAACCGCGTCAGCGAGAGGCGCTGGGTGTCGAGGTCGAGCGTCTGCGCCATGCCATCGAACATCAGGAGCTTCGGCCCGGCCGCGCTTTTCACCAGAAGCGCGCGTTCGGCGGTGTAGCTCGTGCGTTCGCCCGGCGTGCGGCTGTCGGCGAGGAACATGTCCTGCAATTCGCCGGTGGGCGTGATGTGGCGGATGTAGAAGGTGATCCCCGTGGCCGGATGCAGGAAAGCGCCTTCGGAGAGAAACCGCGCGGCGATGTTCTCGGCGATCTCGCCGCGCCGCTCGGCGAGCTTGGTGCGGCTCGCCGGAACGAGAACATGGACGAGGACCGCGATCATCAGCCCGACGATCAGCCCGAAATACACCACCGGCCGCAGCATCCGCGCCGGCGACAGGCCGGTGGCCTGCATGACCACGAGCTCGCTTTCCGACGACAGCCGGTTGGCCACATAGACCGCGGCCACGAAGGCCGAGACCGGCAGGACGAGGCGGATCACGTTGGGCAAAGTCAGCGCGGTGAATTCGAGGAACACCCAGGCCGACTGGCCGTCGGAGATGAGCTGGTCGAAGAGCGAGACCGCCCGGTTGACCCAGTAGACCGAGACGAGGATCAGCGAGAAGAAGCCGAAGAGCATCATCAGCTGCGACAGCATGTACCTGTCGAATCTGGACACCTTGTCGTTCCCCCGTCTGCCGGCCCCATCCCTAGCCGAATCCGCCTGCGGGGAAAACTCCTATCTGGCCAAGCGCCGGGGCCGGCGATAGGGTCCGGCGAAACCATGCCGGAGGTCATTCATGAGCGCGCCCGTCGCCGTCCAGTTCCAACCCGCCGACTTCGACGCGCTGATGAAGGCCGAGGGCCGCGTCGCCCTTCTCGTGGCGCCCGAGGCGCGTCCGGGCACCTTGGCGCGCCGGCTCGACCGGCAGATGCGCGGCGCGATCACGCGGGCGCTGGCCGGCAAGGCCTGGGACAAGCTGAAGGCGGGCCAGGCGCTGGACCTGTCCTATCCGGCCGGGATCGCGGCCGAGGCGGTGCAGCTCGTGAAACTGCCGAAGAAGGCCAGCGTCGAGGAGGCGCGCAAGGCCGGCGCGGCGATCGGCAAGGCGCTCGGCGAGGGCGGCGTGACGGTGCTGGCGGCCGGTCAGGCGAAGGCCGCGGAGGTCGCGCTGGGGATCGTGCTCCGGTCCTACGCCTTCACCGAGTACCAGAGCGAGAAGAACTCCGAGAGGGGCGCGGTGGTGGTGCAGGCCGATAAGCCCGAGGCGGCGGCGGAAGCCTTCGCGCCGATGGCCGCCGTGGCCGAGGGCGTCTGCTTCACCCGCGATCTGGTGAACGAACCGGCGAACGTGCTGACGACGAGCGACTTCGCCGCGCGGCTGGCCGGGATGAAGAACCTCGGGCTCGAGGTCGAGGTGCTGGAGGAGAAGGATCTCGAGAAACTCGGGATGCGGGCGCTCCTCGGCGTCGGGCAGGGCTCGGAGAGCCCTTCGAAGGTCGTGGTCATGCAGTGGAACGGCGGCAGGAAGGGCGAGGCGCCCTTCGCGCTCGTCGGCAAGGGTGTGGTGTTCGACACCGGTGGGATCTCGATCAAGCCGGCCCAGGGCATGGAAGAGATGACGATGGACATGGGCGGCGCCGGCGTCGTCGCCGGGGTGATGCGCACGCTCGCGCTCAGGAAGGCCAAGGCCAATGTCGTCGGCCTCGTCGGGCTCGTGGAGAACATGCCGGACGGCAAGGCGCAGCGCCCGGGCGACATCGTGCGCTCGATGAAGGGCGACACGATCGAGGTGATCAACACCGATGCCGAGGGGCGGCTGGTGCTGGCCGACGTGCTCTGGTACGCGCAGGAGCGGTTCAAGCCCACCGGCATGATCAACCTCGCGACGCTGACCGGCGCGATCATCATCGGGCTCGGCCACGAGAACGCGGGCGTCTTCTCGAACGACGACAAGCTTTGCGCGGCGTTCCTGAAGGCCGCCGAGGGCGAGGGCGAGGGCGCCTGGCGGATGCCGATGGGCCCGGCCTATGACGAGTTGATCAAGTCGCGGCTCGCCGACATCAAGAACACCGGCGGAAGGCCCGCGGGCTCGATCACCGCGGCGCAGTTCCTCAGGCGTTTCGTCAAGGACGAGACGCCGTGGATCCATCTCGACATCGCCGGCGTCGCGCTGCCGCCGAAGGAAACCACGCTCGCGCCCAAGGGCGCGTCGGGCTGGGGGGTCATGGCGCTCGACCGGCTGGTGCGCGACGGCTACGAGGCGGAGTGAGGCGGCGGAGCGGCCCATGGGCGAGGCGTATTTCTATCACCTGACGCAGGCGCCGCTGGAGGTGACGCTGCGGGTGCTTCTGGGGAAATCCCTGCAGGCCGGGTGGCGCGTCGCGGTGCGGGGGCGGACCGGAGACATGCTCGAAAGGCTCGACGAGCAATTGTGGCTGAAGCCCGAGGACGGTTTCCTGCCCCATGGCCGCGCGGGCGGGGATCATGACGCGGCGCAGCCGGTGCTTCTGACCACCGGCGCCGCGGGCAACGATCCGACCTGCATCGTCTCGGTGGAGGGGGCGAACGTGACGCCCGAGGAAGTCGGGGCGATGGCGCGGGTGATGGTGCTGTTCGACGGCCATGACGGGGCCGCGTTGCAGACCGCGCGCGAGCAGTGGAAGGTGCTGACCGGCGCCGGTGTGGCCGCGAAATACTGGTCCGAAGCCTCCGGAAGCTGGGAGATGAAGGCGGAAAGCGGTGCCTAGCGTTCCAGCAGCAGGCGGCCTTCGGCGATCTCGAGGCGCGAGAAGCGGCTGAGATAGGTCATGCCGAGCAGGCTTTCGGTCATCTCGCCGCCGTTCACCACCGCCCGCACGCCGGCATCGACGACCCCTTCCAGCGCCAGGGTTTCCAGTCGCACCGGCGCGGTTTCGACCGAGCCGTTGGCGGTATTGGCGCGGCCCGAAAAGACCAGCATCCCGGTATCGATCCCAGCGGCGGCAGCGTCGGCGCTGCTCA
Source organism: Albidovulum sp. (assembly GCA_041630175.1). Taxonomy (GTDB): domain Bacteria; phylum Pseudomonadota; class Alphaproteobacteria; order Rhodobacterales; family Rhodobacteraceae; genus Albidovulum. Next base: position 1,052 of record JBFKMA010000019.1, on the reverse strand, counting down.
GCACGATCTCGCTGGCGCCGGTATCGACGACGAAGCGGGTGGCGACGCCGTTGACGTCGAGGTTCAGGTAGAAGTGACCGTCCGGAGAGCGTGGGACGGTGATGCTTCCGCCCTGGAGGACGGATTGACGCGGCGCCATGTCGCTGCGGATCTCCTGCCACAGGCCCACCGCCACGATGGCGCCGAGGAAGATGAAGCCCCAGATCGCGGCATATTGCACGACCTTCCCGAGGTTGCGGCGCTGCGACACGAAGAAGTGGCCGCCGATGACGCAGCCGAGAAGGGCGAGGTAGATGAGGCTTGCCGTTCGGTCCGGATCGAGCATGGCTTTAATATAGGTGCGGATCAGACGACTTGCAGGTCCCTCAGGCCGTCGATGACGAATTGCACCGAGAGCGCCGCGAGCAGCATGCCCAGAAGTCGGGTGACGACCAGGTTGCCGGTTTGGCCGAGAAGCCGCTCCAGCGGGCCGGCCAGCAGGAACAGGACGAAGACGCAGGCGATCACCAGGGCCATGACCCCGTGGATCGAGGCGATGTGGCTGGCGCTTCCGTCCTGACCGGTCAGCAGGATCATCGAGGGGATGGCGCCGGGCCCGGCGATGAGCGGAATGGCGAGTGGGAAGACCGAGGGGTCGCTGGGATGGGTGTCGGCCTTGCCCTGCCGCCGTTCCGTGCGCCTTTCGAACAGCATGTCGAGGGCGGTGAGGAACAGCAGGATGCCGCCGGCCATGCGGAAGGCGGACATCGAGATGCCGAGGAAATTCAACACCGCCTCGCCGGCGAGACCGAAGAGGGTGAGGATCGCGAAGGCGACCAGGCAGGCGCGGATCGCGATGGTCCGGCGGCGGCCCGGGGTCATGCCTTGGGTCAGGGCCACGAAGAGCGGCGCCAGGCCGACGGGATCGATGATGACGAAGAGGGTCACGTAGGCGGGAATGTAGGCGGTGATATCCATGTTTGGCGATCTTGGTCAGATAGCGCAGCTGCGCTGCATTGTTTTTCTTGAAGAATTGGGGGGCGCTGCCCCCGTCCTTCGGACTCCCCCGGAGT
>JBFKMA010000018.1:0-14113 GCA_041630175.1 Albidovulum sp. | reverse complement strand
TGCCCATCGCGCGGTCTGGGCGCGGGCCATGATGGGGCCGGGCTGGACCGGCATCGGGCCCGAGGACCGGCTGATGCATGCCGGCGCGCTCAACTGGACCTACACGCTCGGCACCGGGCTCTTCGATCCCTGGGTCGCCGGCGCCACGGCGCTGGTCGCCGCCGAGGGCGTGGCGCCGGAGCAGCTTCCGCTCCTTGCCAAGCGCTTCGACGTGACGAATTTCGCCGCCGTTCCAGGCGTTTACCGGAAGATCCTCGCCTCGGGACGGCCGCTCGCCCTGCCGCGCCTGCGCCACGGACTTTCCGCCGGGGAAAAGCTGCCGCCCTCGATCCGAGCTGCCTGGCGCGCCGCGACCGGCACCGACCTGCACGAGGCCATGGGCATGTCGGAATGTTCGACCTTCATCTCGTCCTGCCCCGACCGCCCCGCCCCGGACGGCGCCACAGGCTACCCTCAGCCCGGCCGCCGCGTCGCGGTGCTCGGCTCGGACGGCGCGCCGGTCCCGCGGGGCGTGGCCGGGATCCTCGCGGTGCATCGCGGCGATCCGGGCCTCTTTCTCGGCACGCTCGATGGAGATACGCTATCGCCGCCCGGGGGCGACTGGTTCCAGACCGGCGACATGGTCACGATGGCCGCGGATGGCGCGATCACCAGCCTCGGCCGCGCCGACGACATGCTCAACGCCGGCGGCTTCCGCGTCTCGCCGGCCGAAATCGAGGCGGCGCTGAACGCCCATCCCGGCGTCACCGCCAGCGCGGCGGTGGAGATCCGGGTGAAGGAGGATGCGAGCGTCATCGCCGCCTTCTATGCCGGCAGCGCCGCCGAGGCGGATCTGAGCCGCCACGCCGAGACCTGCCTCGCGCGCTACAAGCAGCCGCGGCTCTATATCCGCCGAGACGAGATCCCGGTCACCGCGAACGGCAAGATCAACCGCCGCGCGCTGCGTGAAGAATGGAAGGAAACGCCATGATCCGGCTCGACATTCTGTCCGACATCGCCTGCCCGTGGTGCTATGTGGGCAAGGCCTATCTCGACCGGGCGCTCGAGGCGCATGCCGACCATCCCTTCGTGATCGAATGGCATCCGTTCCAGCTCAACCCCGAAATGCCGAAGGCGGGCATGGACCGGCGCGCCTATATGGAGGCGAAGTTCGGCGGCAAGGAGGGTGCGGTGCGGGCCTACGCGCCGCTCGTCGAGCACGCCGAAGCCGCCGGGGTCGAGCTGAACCTCGAGAAGGTCGCGACGCAGCCCAACACGCTCGACGCGCACCGGCTGATCCACTGGGCCGGGCTCGAAGGCCGGCAGACGGCGATGGTCTCGGCGCTGTTCCGGGCGCTCTGGCGCGACGGGCGCGACGTCGGCGACGCCGACACGCTCGCCGATATCGCGGGCGAGATCGGCCTCGACCGGGAGATGATGCGGCGGCTTCTCGACAGCGATGGCGACGTCGAGGATATCCGCGCCCGCGACGCCCATGCCCGCGAGCGTGGCGTGAACGCGGTGCCGACCTTCATCATCGCCAACCAGCACGTTCTGCAGGGCGCCCAGCCCTCCGAGACCTGGGGCCGGATCATCGAGGAGTTGAACGCGCGGATCGCCGAACTGCGGAAGGACGACGCCGAATGACGGCCATCGCTGATGTCCCGCAGGTCCGGCGCCTGCCGCTGCCGGAATTCGTGGCGCTTCTCGCGATGCTGTTCGCGATGACCGCCTTCTCGATCGACGCGATGCTGCCGGCGATGCCTCAGATCGCGGCCGAACTGACCGCCACAGCCCCGAACCGCGCCCAACTCATCATCACGAGCTTCGTCATGGGCATGGGTCTCGGCACATTCGTCACGGGCCCCCTCTCGGATGCGTTCGGACGCCGCGCGGTGATCCTCGGCGGCGCGGTGCTCTATTGTTTCGGGGCGGTGCTGGCCTGGGCGGCGCTGACGCTGGAACTGGTGCTGGCGGCGCGGATCCTCCAGGGCCTCGGCGTCGCGGGGCCGCGGGTCGTGGGTATGGCAATGGTGCGCGACCTCTATGCGGGGCGCGAGATGGCGCGGCTCATCTCCTTCGTGATGATGATCTTCGTCCTCGTGCCGGCGGTGGCGCCGCTCCTCGGCTCCTACATCATCGCGGGTTTCGGCTGGCGGGCGATCTTCGTGGCCTTCGTGCTGTTCGCCGGCATCACGATCACGTGGTTCTGGCTGCGCCAGGCCGAGACCCTGCCCGCGCCGATGCGCCGGCCGCTCCAGCCCGGCCCGCTCCTCGCCGCCGCGCGCGAGGTGCTGGCGCACCGGCTGGTGGCAATGGTCATCCTCGTGCTGACGCTGGCCTTCGCCTGCCTCTTCACCACGCTCGCCTCGACCCAGCAGGTCTTCGACCAGAGCTTCGGCCGCGCCGAGAGCTTTCCGAAATGGTTCGCGTTGATCGCGCTCATCTCGGGCACGGCGAGCCTTCTGAACGCGCGGCTCGTTATGCGGTTCGGGATGCGCTTCATGATCACCGCGACCTTTGCCTTTCAGGTTGTCAATTCCGGGGCGATCGTGGCGGCCTTCGCGACCGGCTTCGTGCCGGAGGCGGCAGCCTTCTGGGTCTATCTCTACTGGACCGTCACGATCTTCTGCATGGCCGGCCTCACTATCGGCAACCTCAACGCGCTCGCGCTCGAGCCGATGGGGCATATCGCGGGCATGGCGGCGTCGATCGTGGTGGCCTTCGCCACGGTCTTCTCGGTGGTCGTGGCGACGCCGATCGGGCTTGCCTTCGACGGCACGCCGGTGCCGCTGATGGTCGGGGTCTTCGGCTGTTCGGTGCTGGCGCTCGTGCTGATGCGGCGGCTGCCGGGACACGTCGCCGCCGAATGACCCCCGAAGGGTGGCCTACCTGGCCTTCTCCGCAAGGTCGCGGGCAATGCCATAGGCGCCCTTGATCTTGTCGCTGTCCTTCGCCCAATCGCGGCGGATGATGACCTTGTTGTCCTTGACCTTGGCCAACCCGCTCTGCGCGTTGAGATATTCCACGAGCCCCGCCGGATTGGCGAACTTGTCGTTGTGGAACTGGATCGTCGCGCCCTTCGGCCCGGCATCGAGCCGCCCGATCCCGGCGCGACGGCACGTCGCCTTGATCCGCATGACGAGGAGGAGCGTGTTGACCTCCTTCGGCACCGGACCGAAGCGGTCGATGAGCTCGGCCGCGAAGCCTTCGAGCTCCACCTTCGTCGTCAGCGACGAAAGCCGGCGGTAGAGCCCGAGCCGCACGTCGAGGTCGGGCACGTAGTCCTCGGGGATCATCACCGGCACGCCGAGATTGATCTGCGGCGACCACTGGCCGTCCTCGGCGGTCGGCGTCTCCAGATCGCCCGACTTGATCCGCGCGATCGTGTCTTCCAGCATCGCCTGGTAAAGCTCGTAGCCGACCTCGTTGATATGGCCGGACTGTTCCTCGCCGAGGATGTTTCCGGCGCCGCGCAGGTCGAGGTCCTGCGAGGCCAGCGAGAAGCCTGCGCCGAGGCTGTCGAGGCTGCCCAGCAGCCGGAGCCGCTTCTGCGCGTTCGGCGTGAGCGGCATCCGCGGCTTCGTGGTCATGTAGCAATAGGCGCGGAGCTTCGCGCGCCCGACCCGGCCGCGGATCTGGTAGAGCTGGGAAAGCCCGAACATGTCGGCGCGGTGCACCACCATCGTGTTCGCGGTCGGGATGTCGAGGCCGCTTTCGACGATGGTCGTCGCCAGCAGCACGTCGTATTTGCCGTCGTAGAAGGCATTCATCCGCTCGTCGAGCTCGCCCGCCGCCATCTGGCCGTGGGCGATGATGTAGCTGACCTCGGGAACGTGGGTCTTGAGGAAGTCCTCGATCCCGGGCAGGTCGGCGATGCGCGGCACGACGTAGAACGACTGCCCGCCCCGGTAGCGTTCCCTGAGAAGCGCCTCGCGGATCGTGACGGAGTCGAATTCCGAGACATAGGTGCGGATCGCCAGTCGGTCGATAGGCGGCGTGCCGATTATGCTTAGATCCCGGACACCTGTGAGCGAAAGTTGAAGCGTCCGGGGGATCGGCGTCGCGGTCAGCGTGAGCACGTGGATCTCCGACCGCATCTCCTTCAGCCGTTCCTTGTGCTGAACGCCGAAATGCTGCTCCTCGTCGATGACAAGAAGCCCGAGGTTGCGGAACTTCACGCCCTTGGCCAGCACCGCATGGGTGCCGATGACGATGTCCACGGTGCCCTCGGCCAACCCCTCGCGGGTCTGCGCGGCGTCGCGCGCCGAGACGAAGCGCGACAGCGGCCGGACCGTGATCGCGGTGCCGCGGAAGCGGTCCGAGAAAGTCTTGAAATGCTGCCGGGCAAGCAGCGTCGTCGGCGCGATGACGGCGACCTGAACGCCCGACATCGCGGCGATGAAGGCCGCGCGCATTGCGACCTCGGTCTTGCCGAAGCCCACGTCTCCGACGACGAGCCGGTCCATCGGCCGCCCCTCGCCGAGGTCGCCCGCGACCTCCTCGATGGCCGAGAGCTGGTCGTCGGTCTCCTGGTAGGGAAAGCGCGCGGCGAAGGCGTCCCATTCGTGATGCGGCGCTTCGAGGATCGGCGCCTTCCTGAGCAGCCGCTCCGCCGCGACCCGCATCAGCCGCTCGGCGATCTGGCGGATGCGCTCCTTGAGCCGGGCCTTCTTGGCCTGCCACGCCCCGCCGCCGAGCTTGTCGAGAAGCCCTTCCTCATGGCCGTAGCGGCTGAGAAGCTCGATGTTCTCGACCGGCAGGTAAAGCCGGTCACCGCCGGCATATTCCAGCGCCACGCAGTCATGCGGCGCGCCGAGCGCGGTGATCGTCTCGAGCCCCGTGTAGCGCCCCACCCCGTGATCGACATGGACCACGAGATCGCCGGGGCTGAGCGACTGAGCTTCGGTCAGGAAGTTCTCGGCCTTCCTGCGCTTTTTCGCGCCGCGGATCAGCCGCTCGCCGAGCACGTCCTGCTCGGAGATGACCGTGAGACCGTCGCCCTCGAAGCCATGCTCCAGCGCCCAGACGGCGAGGAACAGGCCGCCCTTGCCCTCCGGCACGTCGCGGATGTCGCGGATGAGCGTGGCGCCGTGGACCTCCTCGTCCTCGAGAAGCCCTTTCAGCCGTTCCCGCGCGCCTTCGGAATAGGAGGCGATGACCGCCTGCCCCCAGGCCCGCTGCGCCTTCAGATGATCCGCCAGCGCACTGAAAAGGTTGACATTCTCAAGCTGGCGCTCGGGTGCGAAGTTGCGGCCGATCCGCCCGCCCGCATCCAGAACCCCCAGCCCCGTCGCCTGAGGGAGTTCCACGAACTGGATCACGCGGTGGCCGGCGATCGCCCCTGCCCACCCCGCCTCGTCCAGGTAAAGCAGTCCCGGTGGACAGGGCTTGTAGACCGAATCCAGCCGGTCCCTGCGCTTCATAGCTTCGCGGCGGGTGTCGTACTGGTCCTCGATCCCCTCCCAGCGGGACAGCCGCGCCGGGGTGATCTGGTCGTCGAGCATCACGCTCGCGCCGGGCAGGTAGTCGAACAGGGTCTCCAGCCGCTCGTGGAAGAACGGCAGCCAGTGTTCCATCCCGGCATGCTTGCGGCCGGCGCTGACCGCCTCGTAGAGCGGGTCGTCGGATCCGGCCGCGCCGAACTCGATCCGATAGTTCTGCCGGAACCGGGTGATCGCGGCCTCGTCGAGGATGATCTCGGAGACGGGCGCCAGTTCGACCACGGTCAGCTTCTCGGTCGTCCGCTGCGTCGCCGGGTCGAAGCGCCGCGCGCCGTCAAGGACGTCGCCGAAGAGGTCGAGCCGCACCGGCCCGCCCTCGCCCGGGGGATAGATGTCGATGATGCCGCCGCGGATCGCGTAGTCGCCGGGCTCGGTCACGGTCGGGCTTTGCGAGAACCCCATGCGGACGAGGAAATCGCGCAGTGCCGCCTCGTTCACGCGGCCGCCGACCCGCGCGGTGAAGGCGGCCGCCTGCAGCACCTCGCGCGCCGGCAGCTTCTGGGTTGCGGCGCTGAGCGTCGTGAGAAGGATGAACGGCCCCGGCAGGCCCTGCGCCAGCGCCGCGAGCGTCGCCATCCGGGTGGCCGAGACATCGGCATTGGGCGAAACCCGGTCATAGGGCAGGCAGTCCCAGGCCGGGAAGGTCAGGACCAGCGCGTCCGGCGCGAAGAAGGCCAGCGCGGCGCGCATCGCCTCCATCCTTTTGTCGTCGCGCGCGACGTGCAGGACGGGCGCGCCCTTCGCCAGTTCGCGGGCGAGGAAGCGGGCATCGTACCCTTCGGGCGCACCGGACAGCGTGATATGGGCGGGCGTGGTCATCGCCCCCACCTAACTGGCCCGTCGCCGGTGTCAACCGGGCAGGATCGAGAGGTTGAAGTTCTGGAGCATCCCCCAGAACGCGGTGACGACGATCGAGACCATGCCGATCGCCTGAACGCTCACCCGATGGACGGCAAGGCGCCGGCGCAGCGACTCGCCGGTCTCGCGCCCCTCCGCGATGTGGCGGGCATTGGCGACGCTCAGGAACCCCACAACCGTCAGCGGCGCGGCGATGAGGAACACGGCCTGGCAGAACTCGATCCCGTAGACGAAACCCAGGAGCGCGAGCGACGTCAGCGTGAAGCTGAGCATGATGAGCAGGACCACGCCGGCTTCCTGCACGATGTAGTCGATGCGGGCGGCGTTGATGCGGGCGATGTCGTGCAGGTCCTGCTCGGCCTGGCCGCCGAGCCGGCGGGCGCGCAGCACCATGTCGTAGGGTATGCCGAGCACCCAATGCGAGGCGGACGACCAGGTGACGGCAAGCGCGATCCAATACCAGAGGTTGGAGAAGGACCTGAGGTCGATCAGGTCGAAGATCAGCCGCGTCCAGTCCAATTCCTTCTCCCGGGGCTCGTTCCTCGCAGATGATGCTATCCCCGCCCCGCGACGGTTTCCACCCTTGAGATGCGCCCCGATCCGTGCAACCCGTTGTGCCGACCAAGATCAGAGCGACCGCCATGACCCCGATCCATGCCCCCTTCCCCGCCGCCCGCTTCCGCCGCCTGCGCCGCACGCCCGCGCTCCGCGATCTCGTCGGGGAGAACCGGCTGTCGGTGAAGGACCTGATCTGGCCGGTCTTCGTGACCGACGTGCCCGGCGCGGATTGCGAGATCGCCTCGATGCCCGGCGTGTCGCGGCTGACCGTGGAAGGCGTTGCGCGTGCGGCCGAGGAGGCCGCAACGCTCGGCATTCCGGCGATCTGCCTCTTTCCCTACACCGATCCCGCGCTCAAGACGGAAGGCTGCGAGGAGGCGTGGAACCCCGAGAACCTGTCGAACCGCGCCGTCCGCGCGATCAAGGCGGCGGTGCCCGAGATCGCGGTGATGACCGATGTGGCGCTCGACCCCTACAATGCCAACGGCCATGACGGGCTGGTCAAGGACGGCGTGATCCTCAACGACGAGACGATCGAGGCGCTGGTCAGGATGGCCCTGGCGCAGGCCGAGGCCGGGGCCGACATCCTCGGACCCTCGGACATGATGGACGGGCGGATCGGCGCGATGCGGGCGGCGCTGGAAGGCGCCGGGCACAAGGACGTGACGATCCTGAGCTACGCTGCGAAATACGCCTCGAGCTTCTACGGGCCGTTCCGCGACGCCGTCGGCGCCTCGGGGGCGCTGAAGGGCGACAAGAAGACCTACCAGATGAACCCCGCGAACCGCGACGAGGCGCTGAGGCTCGTCGCGCGCGACATCGCGGAGGGCGCGGACATGGTGATGGTCAAGCCGGGCCTCCCCTATCTCGACATCTGCGCGGCGGTGAAGGCCGAGTTCGGCGTGCCGACCTTCGCCTACCAGGTCTCGGGCGAATACGCGATGCTGAAGGGCGCGGTCCTGAACGGCTGGGTGAAGGAGGAGGTGATCCTCGAGAGCCTCATGGCCTTCCGGCGGGCGGGCTGCGACGGGATCCTGACCTATTTCGCCCCGGACGTGGCGCGGGCGCTGGGCCGCTGAACTCCGCCCATTGTTTCGCCCGCAGGCACAACACTTAATGACATGGCCGCCGTTCTGCCCTATAGATAGTGGTGAACCGGCCGGAACAGGTCGGCAACGGCATATGAGAGCGGAGCAGTGAGATGAACGGACTTTCCCGTCGCAACGTAATCCTATCCGGCAGTGCGATGCTTGGTCTTGCGGCTTGCGGCAATGGTGTCGGCGGCCAGGGCGCGGCGCGGCTCGACGCGCGGGTCGATGCGACGCGCGACTTCCTGCGCGACCGCTATCCCGGCACGATCGAACTGACGAACAAGGCGAGCGGCATCCTCTACATGCCGCTGATCACCGAAGCCGGCTTCGGCATCGGCGGTGCCTACGGGCAAGGGGCGCTGAGGATCAACGACGTCACGGTCGACTACTACTCGGCCGCGCAGGCTTCGTTCGGTTTCCAGATCGGCGCCCAGCAATATGCCCATGCATTGTTCTTCATGACCCCGCAGGCGCTGAGCGGGTTCCGGGCGGCCGATGGCTGGGCCGTGGGGGCGGACGCGAAATACGCGCTGCCCGACCGCGGCGGCTCGCTCGCGGCGGATACGACGACGACGCTCGCCCCGGTCATCGCGCTCGTCTTCGGGCAGGCCGGCTTCATCGCCGGCGCGACGCTCGAAGGCACGAAATACACGCGGATCATTCCCTGATCGGGTTTCGCCCCGGCTGGCGCCGGGGCGATCCGCGCGGGGGGCGCTGCCCCCGTCGTCCATTGGTTCTTGAACCAATGGCGCACCAATGGACGACCCCCGGGATATTTTCACCAAGTGGAAGGAGCTGGCGCCGTCAGTCGAGTTTGCGCAGTCGCGCGATGAGGCTCGACGTGTCCCAGCGATTGCCGCCCATCTTCTGCACGTCCTTGTAGAACTGGTCGACGAGCGCGGTGACGGGCAGGCTCGCGCCGTTCTCGTTCGCGGTGGCGAGGCAGATGCCGAGATCCTTGCGCATCCAGTCGACCGCGAAGCCGTAGTCGAACTTGCCATCGGCCATGGTCTTGTGGCGGTTGACCATCTGCCACGAACCGGCGGCGCCCTGGCTGATGACCTCGACGAGTTCCTCGATGTCCAGCCCCGCCTTCTCGGCGAAGTGCATGCCTTCGGAGAGGCCCTGGACGAGGCCCGCGATGCAGATCTGGTTGACCATCTTGGCAAGCTGACCCGCGCCGGTGTCACCAAGGCGGCGGCAGATGCGCGAATAGGCCGCGATCACGGGCTCGGCCTTGCCGTAGGTCGCCGCGTCGCCTCCGCACATGATCGAGAGGACGCCGTTCTCCGCCCCGGCCTGGCCGCCTGAGACCGGCGCGTCGACATAGCCGATTCCGGCGTCCGCGGCGGCGGCAGCAAGTTCGCGGGTGACAGCGGCCGAGACCGTAGTGTGGTCGACGAAGATCGCGCCCTTCGCCATGCCGGCGAAGGCGCCGTCGGGCCCGAGGCAGACGGCGCGCAGGTCGTCGTCGTTGCCGACGCAGGTCATCACGAATTCGGCGCCCTTCGCGGCCGCGGCCGGCGTCGCGGCGGAGGTGCCGCCATGCTTGGCGACCCAATCGGCGGCCTTTTTCGCGGTCCGGTTATAGACCGTGACCTCGTGGCCCTTGGCCGCGAGATGGCCGGCCATCGGAAACCCCATCACGCCAAGGCCGAGAAACGCCAGCTTCGCCATGTCATCCTCCCAAGATCATTGCGGTCCAACCCGTTCTGCCCTAGTTAACCGGCCTGCCCGTGCCGTCAACCGGTTCCGAGGTCCGGTGCCGGCGGCGGGCGCACCGGATCTGGCCTGAACTTGGCGGAGTTTCATGTTCACCGCGTTTCGCTGGTTGTTGCGGATCTTCTCGGGGCTGTCGCTGCTGGCCGTCGGCGCCGTGGCGCTGGCCTATTACTTCGCCGCGCGGTCGCTGCCGGATTATGACGAGGATTTCCGCATCGAGGGCCTGACCGCGCCGGTGGAGATCGTGCGCGACACCGCCGACGTGCCGCATATCTTCGGCGCGACGGACGAGGACGTGTTCTTCGCGCTCGGCTTCGCCCATGCCCAGGACCGGCTCTGGCAGATGACCGTGCTCAGGCGTACCGTGCAGGGGCGGCTGTCGGAGATCTTCGGGGAGCGCACCGCCCGGACCGACGAGCTGATGCGGCGGCTCGACCTCTACGGCCTCGCGGGCCAGTCGCTCGCCGCGCAGGATGACGGGACCGTCGCGGCGCTCGAGGCCTATTCCCGTGGCGTCAATGCCTGGATCGGCACCGTCAACGACGAGGCGAAGGGTCGCGGTGCGCCGGAATTCTTCATGTTTTCCAACGAGATCGCCTATTGGCAGCCGACCGATTCCCTCGCCATCCTGAAACTCATGGCGCTGCGCACCTCCGCGCATGCCGAGGCCGAGGTCTTGCGCGCGCGCGTCTCGCTCCTCTCGCAGGACTGGGCGCGCGACCTGATGCCCGACGTGCCCGGCGAGGGCGTCGCGGCGCTGCCGCCCTATGCGAGCCTCGTGCCAGGGGTGCGCCCCTCCTACGCGGCGCTCGCGCGCGAGGCGGATCCGCTGTCGCCGGTCGCGTCCTTGCCCTTCGCCGGAGCTTCGAACGCCTGGGCGGCGGCGCCGTCGCGCTCGGCGGCCGGGGGGTCGCTCCTGGCCAACGACCCGCATCTCGACTTCACCGCTCCGGCCCTGTGGTACCTGGCGCGGCTGGAACTGGCCTCCGGCGGCGTGATCGGGGCGACGATCCCCGGCATTCCCACGGTGCTCGCCGGGCGCAATGCCGGGCTCGGCTGGGGCATCGGCGCGGCCTGGCTCGACGATCAGGACATCCACATGGAGGAGCTGAACCCGGCCGATCCCGCACACTACCGCACGCCCGACGGCTGGAAGCCCTTCACCAGCCGCCGTTCGATCATCGAGATCAAGGACGCCCCCCCGATCACCGTGACCCTGCGCTGGAGCGACAATGGCCCGATCCTGCCCGGCGGTCATTTCGGCCTCGCCTCGGTGACGCCGCCGGGCCATGTCGCGGCGTTGAGCTGGACGGCGCTCGACCCCGCCGACGCCTCGATGACCGCCGCGATGCAGCTGATGCGGGCACATTCGGTGGAGGACGGCATCGCCGCGGGCAAGGACTTCGTGGCGCCCGCGATGAACGTGACGATGGCCGACCAGGACGGCATCGCGATGGTGATGTTCGGCGCGATGCCGGCGCGCGACGAGCGGATGCAGGGCCAGGGACGGCTGCCGTCGCTGGGCTGGATGCCCGAGAACCGCTGGCAGGAGCGGCTGCCCTTCGCCCTCAATCCCCGCTTCGTGGACCCCGAGGGCGGCATCGTCGGCAACACCAACAACAAGATCGTCGACCGCCCCTTCCCGCGCCATGTGAGCTTCACCTGGGGCGACACCCAGCGGGTGCAGCGCTGGACCCGGCTGATGCAGGAACGCGAGGTCCACAGCCGCGAAAGCTTCATCGCCGCGCAGCTCGACACCGTCTCGCCCGCGGCGCGCACGATCCTGCCCTTGATCGCCGCCGATCTGTGGTTCACCGGCGAGGCCGCGCCCGCCGGCACTCCCGAACGGCTGCGCCAGCGCGCGCTGGAAGTGCTCGCCGAATGGGACGGCAACATGAACGAGCACCTGCCCGAGCCGCTGATCTATGCCGCCTGGGTGCGGGCGCTGCAGACCCGGCTGATCCGCGACGAGCTTGGCCCGCTCGCGGATGCATTCACCCATGTGGAGCCCCTGTTCCTCGAGCGCGTCTACCGCGACATCGACGGTGCCGCGCGGTGGTGCGACGTGATGCAGTCCGCCGCGGTCGAGACCTGCACCGACATCGCGCTTCTGGCGCTCGACGACGCGCTTCTGGACCTGTCCGAGCGGTACGGGCCGAATGTCGAAAGCTGGCGCTGGGGCGACGCGCATCAGGCGACGCAGGACCATCCGGTGCTCGGGCGCATGGCGGTGCTGAAATGGCTGGTCAATATCCGCCAGTCGACGAGCGGCGGCGACCACACGCTCGACCGCGGGCTGACGGCGGGCACCGGCCCCGAGCCGTTCCTCAACGTCAATGGCGCGAGCTATCGCGGCGTCTACGATTTCGCCGATCCCGACAGTTCGGTCTTCATCATCTCGACCGGCCAGTCGGGGCATCCGCTGTCGCGGCACTACGACGATCTGAGCGTGCTGTGGCGGCGCGGCGAATACGTGCCGATGTCGCTCGACCCCGAACTGGCACGGGCGGCGGCGACCGGCGTGACGGTGCTGGAGCCCGCCGCGGCGCCGTGACCGGCCGGTTCAGCCGAGCGCGTAGCCCGCGCCGCGCACCGTTCGGACCGGATCCTCGCCGCCATGGGCGCAGAGTGTCTTCCTGAGCCGTCCGACATGGACGTCGACGGTGCGCGTGTCGACGTAGATGTCGCGTCCCCAGACCCGGTCCAGCAGCTGCTCGCGGCTCCAGACCCGGCCCGGCTTCTCCATGAAGGTCGCGAGCAGCCGGAACTCGGTCGGCCCGAGCTTCAGCGGTTGGCCGCCCCGATGCACCCGGTGGGTTTCGGGATCGAGCGTGATGTCCTCGAATTCCAGGATCTCGCCCATCGTCGAGGGCCGCGTGCGGCGAAGCTGCGTCCTGACCCGTGCCATCAGCTCCACGACCGAATAGGGTTTCACCATGTAGTCGTCCGCCCCGGTCTCGAGCCCGCGAACGAGGTCGACCTCCTCGGAGCGCGCCGAGAGCATGATGATCGGCACACCGCGCGTCTCGGGACGCGATTTCAGCCGCCGGCAGACCTCGATTCCCGAGACATTCGGCAGCATCCAGTCGAGCAGGATCAGGTCCGGCATCTCCTCGTCCACGAGAAGCAGCGCCTCCTCGCCGTTGTCGGCCTGGGTGACGCGGAAGCCCTCGGCTTCGAGATTGTAGGTCAGAACCTCGCGCTGCGCGGGTTCGTCCTCGACCACCAGAACGCTTGGTGCCTGCATCCTACTGTCCTTCGACCCCGATCGTGGTCACGCTGTCGGCCTTGGGCCGGCTTTCCTCGGGCATCGAGCCGGTGACGAGATAGATCACCTGCTCGGCGATCGTGGTGGCGTGATCGCCCATCCGCTCGATGTTCTTGGCGATGAAGTGAAGATGCATGCACGGCGTGATGGTGCGCGGATCCTCGAGCATGTGGGTCAGGAACTCGCGGAACAGCGCATTGTACATCTGGTCGACCTCGCGGTCGCGCAGGCGCACGTCCTCGGCCAGCGCCGCGTCGCGCGCATTGTAGGCGTCGAGCGCGTCCGAGAGCATTTGCACCACCGCCCTGGACATCCGCCTGAGCGCCCCGCCGGCGCCGGGGATGTCGGGCATCTGGCTGAGGATGGCGGTGCGCTTGGCCATGTTCTTGGCGAAGTCGCCGACCCGTTCGAGGCTGGCGGCGATCTTCATCACGCTGAGCACCGTGCGCAGGTCCGAGGCCGTCGGCGCGCGCAGCGCGATCAGCCGCGCGGTTTCCTCGTTGATCTTCTCCTCCAGCGCGTCGATCGCCTTGTCGGCGGCGCGCACCTTGTGGGCCAGGTCATCGTCGCGGGTGTCGAGCGCCTCGGCGGCTTCGAGGATGGCGGTCTCGACCATGCCGCCCATCTTCATCACCATCGCCTGGATGCCCTCCAGGTCGCGGTCGAAGGCGCGCAGGATGTGCTGTTCGCTCATGTGGTCCCCCTCAGCCGATCCGGCCGGTGATGTAGGCTTCCGTGCGCGGATCGCTCGGATTGGTGAAGATATGCCCGGTCTCGCCGAATTCGACGAGGTTGCCGAGATGGAAGAAGGCGGTGCGCTGGCTGACGCGGGCGGCCTGCTGCATCGAGTGGGTGACGATCACCACCGAGTAATTCTCGCGCAGTTCGTCGATCAGTTCCTCGACCTGCGCCGTGGCGATCGGGTCGAGCGCCGAGCACGGCTCGTCCATCAGCAGGACCTCGGGCGAAGTGGCCACGGCACGCGCGATGCAGAGCCGCTGCTGCTGGCCGCCGGAAAGTCCGGTGCCGGGGGCATGCAGACGGTCCTTCACCTCGTTCCAGAGCGCGGCGCGGCGCAAGGACTTCTCCACGACTTCGTCAAGCTCGGCCTTGTTGCGCGTCAGCCCGTGGAT